>NZ_JBAKHL010000096.1:0-18582 GCF_036902715.1 Micromonospora sp. CPCC 205546 | reverse complement strand
CACGGCCACGGCCCGTTGCGGGACGGTCCGTTGCCTGCCTCCGCCTGCCCCGGCCCCACCCGCCGGTTGCTGGCCGCCGGGACGCCCGGGCCGCGCAGGCCCGACGCCGGGCGCTGCGGTGCCGCCGGGGCGGTCGTGCCCGGCGCGGCCGGGGCGGCCGGAGCCGGACGACCGACGCCCAGCGCGGGGGCCTGCTGCTCGTCGCGCTCGACCGCAACGGCGCCGGCGCCGGCCTCGCCGTCGATGGTCGGCGCGGAGTACTGCAGGCCCTGCTGCTGCGGCGCCCTGCCCAGGCCCTTGGCCCGGATCTCGACCGGCTTGTCCAGCAGCTGGACCTCCTCGGCCTCGGGCTCCGGCTCGTTGACCTGGACCTCGAGGTTGTAGAGGAAGCCGACCGTCTCCTCCTTGATGCCGTCCATCATGGTGGCGAACATGTCGAAGCCCTCGCGCTGGTATTCCACCACCGGGTCGCGCTGGGCGTACGCCCGCAGGCTGATGCCCTCCTGGAGGTAGTCCATCTCGTAGAGGTGCTCGCGCCACTTGCGGTCGATGACCTGGAGCAGGACCATCCGCTCCAGCTGGCGGGTGCCCTCCTCACCGAGCTGCTCCTCGCGCCGGTCGTACGCGGCGTGCGCGTCCTCCTTGAGGCGGGAGAGCAGGAAGTCCGCGTCGATGCCGGCCCGAGAGCCGCCGGCCTCCTCCTCCAGCTCGTCGATCGTCATACCCACGGGGTAGAGCTGCTTGAGGCTGGCCCAGAGCTGCTCCAGGTCCCAGTCCTCGGCGTAGCCGTCGGCGGTGGCCCCCTGCACGTACGCGCCGACGACGTCGTCGATCATGTTGCGGACCTGGTCGGAGAGGTCCTCGCCGTTGAGCACCCGCAGCCGCTCGGCGTAGATCACCTGGCGCTGCTTGTTCATGACCTCGTCGTACTTGAGGACGTTCTTGCGGATCTCGGCGTTCTGACCCTCGATCTGGGCCTGCGCGCTCTTGATCTGCTTGGTGACCATCTTCGACTCGATGGGCACGTCCTCCGGGATGTTGAAGCGCTCCATGACCGCCTCGACGGCGCCGGAGCGGAAGCGCTTCATCAGCTCGTCCTGGAGGGAGAGGTAGAAGCGGGACTCGCCGGGGTCACCCTGTCGGCCCGACCGGCCGCGCAGCTGGTTGTCGATGCGGCGGGACTCGTGCCGCTCGGTGCCCAGCACGTAGAGGCCACCGGCGGCGGCGACCTCCTCCGCCTCGGCCTCGCAGGCCTGCTTCCACTGGGGCAGGACCTCCTCCATCGCCTTGGCGTACTCCTCCTCCTGCTCGATCGGGTCGAGGCCGCGCTGGCGCAGCTCGTTGGCGGCGAGGAACTCGGCGTTGCCACCGAGCAGGATGTCGGTGCCGCGGCCGGCCATGTTGGTGGCGACGGTGACGGCGCCCTTGCGGCCCGCCTGGGCGACGATCTCGGCCTCGCGGGCGTGGAACTTGGCGTTCAGCACGGAGTGCGGGATGCCGCGCCGGCGCAGCAGCTGGGAGATGATCTCGGAGTTCTCCACCGAGACCGTGCCGACGAGCACCGGCTGGCCCATCGCGTGCCGCTCGGCGATGTCCTCCACCACGGCGTTGAACTTGGCCTTCTCGGTCTTGTAGATCACGTCCGGCCGGTCCTGCCGGACCATCGGCCGGTGGGTCGGGATCGTCACCACGCCGACCTTGTAGACCTTGTTGAACTCGCCCGCCTCGGTCTGGGCGGTACCGGTCATGCCGGAGAGCTTGTCGTAGAGGCGGAAGTAGTTCTGGAGGGTGATGGTGGCCAGGGTCTGGTTCTCCTGCTTGATCTCCACCCCCTCCTTGGCCTCGATGGCCTGGTGCATGCCCTCGTTGTAACGGCGGCCGTGCAGGATGCGCCCGGTGAACTCGTCGACGATCAGAACCTCGCCGTCGCTGACGATGTAGTCCTTGTCGCGCTTGTAGAGCTCCTTGGCCTTGATGGCGTTGTTGAGGTAGCCCACCAGCGGGGTGTTGACCGACTCGTAGAGGTTGTCGATGCCCAGACGGTCCTCGACCTTGGCCACGCCGCGCTCGGTGACCGCGATGGTGCGCTTGGAGTGGTCGACCTCGTAGTCGCCCTCGCCGTCCTTGCCGGGCTGCAGCCGGGCCACGACGCCCGCGAACTCGCCGTACCAGCGGGCGGAGTGCTCGGCCGGGCCGGAGATGATCAGCGGGGTGCGGGCCTCGTCGATGAGGATCGAGTCGACCTCGTCGACCACCGCGAAGTTGTGGCCGCGCTGGACCAGCTCCTCCTTCGACCACGCCATGTTGTCGCGCAGGTAGTCGAAGCCGAACTCGTTGTTGGTGCCGTAGGTGATGTCGCACTCGTAGGCGGCCCGGTGCTCGGCGGCCGGCCGGTTGGGCAGCACCACGCCGACGGTGAGGCCGAGGAACTCGTGCACCCGGCCCATCCAGGCGGCGTCGCGCTGGGCCAGGTAGTCGTTGACCGTGATGACGTGCACGCCGTCGCCGGAGAGCGCGTTGAGGTAGACCGGCATGACCGAGGTCAGGGTCTTGCCCTCACCGGTCTTCATCTCGGCGATGTTGCCGAAGTGCAGCGCCGCGCCGCCCATCACCTGGACGTCGTAGGGCCGCTGGCCCAGCACCCGGGCGGCCGCCTCACGGCAGACCGCGAACGCCTCCGGCAGCAGGTCGTCGAGGGTCTCGCCGTCGGCGAGCCGCTCCTTGAACTGGTCGGTCATGCCGCGCAGCTCGTCGTCGCTGAGGTTGACGTAGTCGTCCTCGATCGAGTTGACGGCGGCGGCGATGGCCTTCAGCCGGCGCACCATACGGCCCTCGCCCGCGCGGAGGACCTTTTCCAGAATCGACACGGATCAACGCTCCCCTAGACAGTCTCGAACCATCGTAGGCGCTTCATCGGCACGATGGTCACTGGTGGCGGCCCTCCGAGTCGGCGAAACCGACATAACACGCCCGACACGCGCCGCGCCGCCGAAATCCGGTTACGCCGTCCGCGAACGGTCCGGCACGATGGCTCGGGTGGAACCTGTGGAGATCACCGAGGCCGGACTGTTGCTGCGACCCTGGCGGGCGACCGACGCCGACGCGGTGCACCGGGCGTGCCAGGACCCGGACATCCAGCGCTGGACCACCGTACCGCGCCCGTACCTGACCGAACACGCCCTCAGGTTCGTCACCGAGGTGGCCACGGCGGACTGGGCGGCGGGCACCGGGGCGCCGTTCGCGGTCTGCGACGCCGCGACCGGCGGGCTGGTCGGCTCGTGCGGGCTGGTCTCGATCGACACCGGCCTGCGCTCCGCCGAGATCGGCTACTGGACCGCGCCCTGGGCCCGGGGCACGGGCGTGGCCGTCCGGGCCAGCCGGGCCGTCGCCCGCTGGGCCTTCGACTCGCTGGCGCTGCGCCGGCTGATCTGGCAGGCCGAGGTCGGCAACCACGCCTCCCGCCTGGTCGCGCTCCGGGCGGGCTTCCGCGTCGAGGGCCGGCTGCGGCTCGCCGACCCCGCCCCCGACGGCAGCGCCGCGGGCTGGATCGGCTCCCTGCTCCCCGGCGAGGTGCCCGCGCCCGGGGAGGCCGGTCCGGCCGGCCCGGGCACCCTGGAGGCCCGCCGCGCCGCCGTCTTCGGCGGGCCCCAGCCCGTCCTCTTCGCCACCGCCGGCGCCACCGAGCTGCGGCTGCGCCCGATGGAGGAGCGCGACCTGGACGCGATCGCCGACACCTGCCGGGACCGGGAGACCGTCCGGTGGACCAGCGTGCCCGACCCGTACGAGCGGGCGGACGCCGAGTCGTACCTCGACTACACCCGCGACACCTGGGCCGGCGGCAGCAGCGCCTGCTTCGTGGTCGCCGACGCCGAGGACCGGTACGTCGGCACGATCGACCTGCGGCTCTCCGCCGCCGACCCGCTGATGGCCGACGTGGGCTTCATGGCCGCCCCCCGGGCCCGGGGCCACGGCTACCTGCCGGCCGCGCTGACCGCGCTCGGCGCCTGGGGCTTCACCACGCTGGGCCTGGCCCGGATCGAGTGGCGGGCCAACGTCGGCAACACCGCCTCCCGTCGGGTCGCCGAGAAGGCGGGCTTCACGGTCGAGGGCACTGCCCGGGGCGGGCTCACCCACCGTGGCGAACGGGTGGACGCCTGGGTCGGCGCGCTGTTGGCCGAGGACCTGACGTGACGCCCGAGGTGATCGAGGCCGACGGGGTGCGGCTGCGGCAGTTTCACCCCGGCGACGTCGCCGACCTCGCCGCGGGCTGCGGCGACCCGGTCAACCTGCGGTTCAACCCCGGCATGCCGCAGCCGTACACCGAGGCCGACGCCCGCTGGTGGATCGCCGAGGGCGCTCCCGCGGCCTGGGCCGCCGGCGGGGCCGCGTACGCCATCGCCGATTCGGCCGCCGACCGGCTGGTCGGCGGCGCGGGCATCGGCCAGGTCGTGGCGGCGCGACGGCAGGCGGAGGTTGGCTACTGGGTCGCGCCGTGGGCGCGGCGGCGCGGGATCGCCACCGCCGCGACGCGGGCCCTGGCCGACTCCGCGCTCCGGCACGGTATCGACCGGCTGGAACTGATGACCCACGCCGAGAACCCGGCCAGCCAGCGGGTGGCGCTCGCCGCCGGCTTCACCCACGAGGGGGTACGCCGGGCGGCCGGCCAGGTGCGCGGCGGCGGCCGGACGGACCTGCTCGCCTGGGTACGGCTCGCCGACGACCCGCCCGGTCCCGCCCCCCGGCTCCTGCCGGACCTGCCCGACGGCCGGCTCGCCGACGGCGTGGTGACCCTCCGCCGGCTCGGCCCGGACGACGTCGAGGTGATGTACCGCCTGCACACGCGGCCGGAGGTGGTGGCGAACCAGGCCCCGCCGGTGCCCCCGACCCGGGCGGCCGTCGAGCGGCGTTGCCTGCTGGCCGAGAGCGCGTGGCTCACCGGCACCATCGCCCGCATGCTGATCGTCGACGCGGTCACCGGCGAGCCGGCGGGCAGTTGCGGGCTCAGCCTCTCCGACCCGGAGGCCGGTGAGGGTTCGATCGGCTACGCGCTCCTGCCCGACCAGCGGGGACGCGGGCTGGCCACCCGGGCGGTACGGCTGCTGGCCGGCTGGGCGTTCGGCCCGGCCGGCATCGCCCGGCTGGTCGCCGGCACCGTGCCCGACAACACCGTCTCGCACGGGGTGCTGGAGCGGGTGGGTTTCCGCCGGGAGGGCCTGCTGCGCGGGCGGCTGCCGGGGCTCGCCGGCACCCGCCTCGACGACCTGGTCTTCGCGCTGCTCCCCGACGACCTGCGGTGACCCGGCGCGTGGCGCCCCGGAGGGTCCCGCCCGGGTGCCGTGGTGGCGGCGTGGGCCGCCACCACGACCCGTGAGGATCAGACGGCGAGGGAGATGATGCCGTAGTCGTAGGCGTGCCGCCGGTAGACGACGCTCGGACGGCCGGACTCCTTGTCCTGGAACAGGTAGAAGTCGTGGCCGACGAGTTCCATCTGGAACAGGGCGTCGTCGACGGTCATCGGCTCGGCGGGGTGGACCTTCTCCCGCGCGATGTGCCAGGGCTGGTCGTGCTCCTCCTCGGTCCGTTCGGCGACGGCGGTGGCCGTGCCGGAGCCGTCGGGGGACGCCCCCAGCGGCGCGTCGAGGCCGGCGACCGGCAGGCCGGCGGTGGCGGCGGCGACGGAGAGCGGCGCGTGCCGGCCCCGGTGGACGCGGCGACGGTCGGCCGCCCGGCGCAACCGGGTGTCCAGCTTGGCTATGGCCGCGTCGAGCGCGCTGTAGAAGTCGTTCGTGCATGCCTCCGCCCGCATCACCGGGCCACGGGAAACGCACGTGATTTCGACGCGCTGGCAGTGGTCCGCCTGGCGCGGATTGCGCTCGTGAAACAGCTCTACATCGACACGAATAAGTTTGTGGTCGTAGCGTTCGATCTTCGCGAGTTTCTCCGCCACGTGCACCCGGTAATGATCCGGCACTTCGACGTTACGGCCCTTGACCACGATGTCCATGTGACCTCCCTAGTTCGGACGGTCGTTCTTCCGGCATCCGGCCGTACGCCCCGGGGGAGGTCCCACTCGGCGTCGACCGGTCAGTGCGGCTACGCCTCCTTTCACCGCCGGGGGCGGGTGGAAAAGACCTCCTACCCCGACAGGAAAACGCTAACTCCTGTTCGCCCGACAGTCACCCCCGGTCGCCGCGACGATCAACAAATTTTCACAGCTCATACACCAACGGGTGAAACGGGAACACGCAGCGCTACGGTCGGTGCCGTTTCTCGGTCGCGGCGAGCACCGCGGCCACCGTGGGTGACAGTCCGCTCGCGGTCAGCGCCCGGCCCACCGCGGCGAGGGTGGCGCCCGTGGTCAGGATGTCGTCGAGCACCACCACCGCCGCCCCGTCGGGCCCGGAGGGGACCCGCCGCCGGACCCGGAACGCGGACTCGGCCGCCGCCGCCCGAGCGGCGCTGTCCAGCGTCACCGAGTCGGCGCGGGGCAGGGCCCGCAGGGGGCGGCGCACCAGCACCGGCCAGCCCGCCCGGCGCAGCCGGTCCGCGCAGTGCCGGGTCAGCCGGTCGAGGTGGTCGCCGTAGCGGGCGCGGGCCGCCGCCGCGGTGTCCGGCACCGGCACCAGCGTCACCGGGCGGGTCTCGCCCACCGCCGCCGCCACGACCTCGGCCAGCAGCGCCCCCAGCGGCCGGGCCAGCCCGTGCCGGCCGTGGTCCTTGTACGCCAGCAGCGCCTCCCGCAGCGGGCCGGCGTACGGGCCGAGGGCGACGCAGGGCGGCAGGTCGGGCGGGGCGGGTGTGGGACGTACGGCCCTGGGGCGCAGCGCGCCGAGCGTCGCCGCGCACTCCGGGCAGACGCCGTGCCGGAGCCCCGGGCGGCGCTCGCGGCACCCGGCGCACTCCACCGGCAGCACCAGGTCGGTGAGGTCCGCCCAGAGCCCGCCGAGATCCCGCACGGCAGTCAGTAGAGGAAGAAGGGGGCGGTCGGGTTGCCGGCGCGCGCGCCGTCCGACGGCGGCGTGACCTCCTGCACCTGCTCGGGCTGGATGCGCTCGAACGGGCCGCTGCGGTACGCCACCCCGTTGGCCTCGTACATCGCGGCGCCGGGGCGCCCCACGGCGTCCGCGGGGTACGCGGCGAGGTGCGTCACGCGGGCGCCGATCTTGTCCTCCAGCCGGCTCTCCCGGGCGCCGTCCACGCTGACCTCGTACACCGCCGGGCGACCGACCGCGCCCGCGAGGACCAGGGTGTTCTCGCCGTACCAGTCGACGGCCGACAGGCTGGTCAGCCGGGTGTGCAGCCGGCGGGCCGGGCCGGGGGTGACCCCCGAGCCGTCGGGGCTGAGGGCGGCGACGTGGAGCGTGCCCCCGGCGATGACGGCGATGCGGTGGCCGTCCAGCGAGGCCGCCACCGCGGTCACCGGGCCGGGTACGCCCAGCGACACGGCGGTGAGCTGCGCCTGGGCGTCGAAGCGGTAGAGGCTGCCGTCGGCGACCACCAGCCCGGCCGGCTGCCCCCGGTAGGTCGAACGCAGCCAGACGGGGCGGCTCATGGCGGCGTAGCCCTTGGCGCTGCGGGTGAGGACGGGCACCGGGTCGGCGCCGGTGCCCACGGAGAGCCACTGACGGTTGGCGTCGGTGACCACCAGCGCCGCCAGGATCTGGTTGTCGGCGCGGCTGAACCCGGCGGACACGACGTTCCGGTTCGCCTTGGCGTCCACGGGCACCCGACCGCTCGGCTCCCCGGCGTAGGCGAGCGGGTGGACGGCTCCCTCGTAGACGCAGAACCGCTGCGGATTGTCCATGAGCTGGTGCACCGGGCGCTCCCGGCGGCGCCGCTCCAGGTCCGGGATGAACTCCTGGGACTGGTTGCGGATCTTGATGTCGAGCGGCCCGTCGAGGTCCGACAGCGACCAGGCGAGTTGCGTGCCGAGCTGCTCCAGCCGGGCCTTGTCCTCCGGCATCTCCAGGTCGACCTCCCAGCGGCCGTCCGTCCGGGTGGCGTTGTTGATCAGGCGGGTGCCGTCCGGCAGCCGGCGCACGGCCGTGCCGAGCCAGGCCGAGGGCCCGGCGGTCAGCCACTTGACCACCTCGCTCACCCGCCGCTCGTCCGGCACGGCGAGGGGCAGGTAACGCTGGTCGGGGACGAGGCGGGTGCGGTCGTTGTTCCAGAAGTAGATCGTCCGGCTCTGGTAGTACGTCTCCAGCGCCTCGACGCTGAGCAGCAGCGAGGTGGGCGGGCTCGCCACGTACAGCCCGCCGTCCGTCAGGCTCTCCTGCCCGGGCTGGCTGCGCAGCTCGAAGGTGTACGCCGTGGTGCTGGTCTCCGGCGGGCCCAGCGTGCCGTCGGTGCGCAGCTGCCCGACCTGCTGCACCTTGAGGGTGACCTCGGTCCGGTCCGGGGCGTACACGATCACCGGCTCCTCGGTGAGCCGGACGACGGCCAGCGCGACCTCGCTGCCCTGCTTGGTCTGGAGGCGGTCGCGGTCCGCCGGCACGATGAACTGCCGGACCCGCTGGTACGCCCCGTCCGGTTCACCGGCCGCGGCGGAGAGGAAGTTCTGGACGAACTGCTCGTCGTCGGTGCCGGCCGCGCTCCGGCTCGGGGGCTCGCCCCGGCTGCCGCTGGTCGAGCCGCCCTCCGCCGCCGGTCCCGGGCCATCCACCCGTACGTCGGTGTTCTCCGGAATGCCGCAGCCGACCGCGCCGCCCAGCAGCAGCGCGCCGCCGAGCAGCCCGGCGAGCAGCCGACGCCTCACGACCCCACCTCCGCCCGCCCGCCGTTGCCCGGCCGCCCCGGACCGACGGTCAGCGCGCCGTCGGCGCCCGGACCGATCGCGAGTGCGCCCTGAGTGCCGGGGCCGATGGCGAGCGACCCGCCCGCCCGGGGACCGCCGAAGGGCAACGTGGCGTCGGCCGGGACCAGCCGCAGCGGTGAGGTGGTCAACCGGTCGCCGGCCCGCGACGGCAGGGTGAGCCGGAACTGGGCGCCCTGCCCGGGGGATCCCCAGGCCTCCAGCCAGCCGCCGTGCAGCCGGGCGTCCTCCAGGCTGATCGACAGGCCGAGCCCGGTGCCGCCGGTCTGCCGGGCGCGGGACGGGTCGGCCCGCCAGAAGCGGTTGAACACCAGCTTCTCCTCGCCCGGCTTGAGCCCCACCCCGTGGTCGCGGACGGTGATCGCCACCGCCGTGTCGTCCACCCCGAGCGTGATCAGCACCGGCTTGGCCTCGCCGTGCTCGACGGCGTTGCCGACCAGGTTGCGCAGCACCCGCTCCACCCGCCGGGGGTCTACCTCGGCGATCACCGGGGTGCCGGGGACGTCCAGCTCGATGGCCACCCCGACGCGCTCGGCGAGACCGGCCAGCCGGTCGGCCACCCGGTGCACCACCGGCACCAGGTCGGTCGGCTCGGAGTCCAGCATGGCGAAGCCGGCGTCGAAACGGCTGATCTCCAGCAGGTCGGTCAGCAGCTCCTCGAACCGGTCCAGCTCGGCCTGGAGCAGCTCGGCGCTGCGGGCCACCGCCGGGTCGAACTCGTCGCGCTCCGCGAAGATCAGGTCGGCGGCCATCCGGACCGTGGTCAGCGGGGTGCGCAGCTCGTGCGAGACGTCGGAGGTGAAGCGGCGTTGCAGCCGGGACATCTCCTCCAACCGCAGGATCTGCCGTTGCAGGTTCGTCGCCATCTGGTTGAACGACGCCGCGAGCAGGGCGAGGTCGTCCTCGCCGCTGACCACCATGCGCTGGTCGAGCAGGCCGGCGGAGAGCCGCTGGGCCGTCCGGGCGGCGACCCGCACCGGGGTCACCACCAGCCGGGTGACCAGGCCGGCGAGCAGGCCGAGCAGGAGCACCAGGGCCGCCCCGGTGGCGGCCACGGTGTCCCGGACCTCGGCGGCCGTGGCGTCCTGCCGGGCCAGCGGCACGAGGTAGTAGAGCTCCACCTGACCGAACCGGGTGGGCACCGGGGAGCCGTAGACCAGGTACTTCGTGCGCTCCTCGCCGAGGCGCCCGGTGCGGATCTGGCTGGCGACCTTGCCCCCGGCGACCGTCTCGCGCAGCTCCGGGCTGATCAGCGGGCGGACGTTGACGGCGGGCGAGGAGCGGGGCTGGATGGCCCCGGTGTGGTTGTCGGCGGCGAGCGCCACGATCACGCCGGTGGTCTGCTGCGGGTCACCGCCGGCCAGGTAGTTGACCGTGCCCTCGATGGTCTCCTGGAGCTGCGTCTCCTGCGGCTGGTTGTAGAGGCCGAACTGCTTCGCCGCGTACGCCGCGCCGCTGTCCAGCCGCAGCCCCACGTCGGTCTCGACGTTCTCCACGAGGATGCCGGTGATCTTGTCGGCGATCAGGTAGGCGAAGCCGCCCACGAGCAGGCTGGAGGCGACCAGTGTGATGGTCACCACCCGCAGCTGCAGCGACCGCCGCCAGGCCTGACGCGACCCGGTGAGCAGGCGCGCGGCCCGGCCGCTCACCCCGCGCCACAGCTCCCGCACGGCGACACGCCTGCGCGGGTCTGCCGTCGGGGGGTCCGGAATCGGGGAGGTGGCCACAGTGTGACCAGGCTATCCGGTGCCCGCCTTGTAGCCCACGCCCCGCACGGTGAGGATGATTTCCGGCCGCTCCGGATCCGGCTCGATCTTGGCTCGCAGCCGCTGCACGTGCACGTTGACCAGCCGGGTGTCCGCCGCGTGCCGGTAGCCCCAGACCTGCTCCAGCAGCACCTCGCGGGTGAACACCTGGCGCGGCTTGCGGGCGAGCGCGACCAGCAGGTCGAACTCCAGCGGCGTCAGCTTCACCTCCTCGCCGTCGCGGCTGACGGTGTGCGCCGGCACGTCGATGGTGATCTGGTTGCCGGGCGGCCCGATGGTCAGCATCTCCGGGGCGACGTCCTCGCCCCGGCGCAGCCGCGCCCGCATCCGGGCGACCAGCTCCTTGGGCTTGAACGGCTTGACCACGTAGTCGTCGGCCCCGGACTCCAGGCCGAGCACCACGTCGACGGTGTCGCTCTTGGCGGTCAGCATGACGATCGGCACGCCCGACTCGGCCCGGATCGACCGCGCCACGTCGATGCCGCTCATGCCGGGGAGCATGAGGTCGAGCAGGACGATGTCCGGGCGGTTCTCGCGGAACGCGGCCAGCGCCCGCTCCCCGTCGGCGACGAAGGAGGGCAGGAAGCCCTCGCTGCGCAGGACGATGCCGAGCATCTCGGCGAGCGCGGGGTCGTCGTCGACCACCAGTACCCGGGCTCTCATGGGGTTAATGTTTCCATCCCCTTCAGTTCGGTGGGATCCCCGTCACCCGGCACGGTACTGCCGTGGGACCTCGCCGCCCAGCAGCAGGTGCCCGGCGTCGCCGCCCCGACGTGCGGGTCCACCCGATCGGAACGGGCGTGTCACCATGATCCCCGCGTGCGCCGTCACGCGCCACCGCCGTCCCTCCCCAGGAGTACGCGTGCCCGACGCCGGCCCGACCGCCGTGCTCCCGCGCCGCCCCCTCACGGTCGGCGAGCTGCTGGACTCCGCGGTCCTGCTGCTGCGCGGCCAGGCCGGGGTGCTGGTGCCGGTCGCCCTCGCGCTGGCCGTGGCCGAACAGCTCCTGCTGTACCCGCTGCGCCTCGCCGCCGGCGCGACGCCACCCGCCTGGCTCCCGGAGTTCCGGCACTTCGGCGTGTACTGGCTGCTGCTGGCCGTGGGCGCGGCCACCGAGGCGGTGATCGTCCTGCTGCTCGGCAACCCGGCCGCCCGCGCCGCGGGGGGCGCCCTGTTCGGCCGCACGGTCGGCCCCCGGGAGCTGCTCCGCCCGGCCGGCGCGAGATGGGGCGCCACCGCACTGCTCGCCGCGCTGGCCGGCGTGGTGATGTGCGGGCTCGCGCTGTTCGGGCCGGGGTGGTTCATCGGCTTCGCCCTGCTCGGCGCCGTGGCGCCGGCGCTGGTCGTGGACCGGGTGCACCCGCTGCGTGCCCCGCTGCGCTCCGCCGCGCTGGCCGTCCGCGGCGCCGGCCGGGCCGGCTGGATCCGGCTGCTCGGCTACCTGGTCTGGTGGATCGTCCGCCTCGGCATCGGCATCGGCGTCTACCTCGGGCTGGATTCGTTCGATCTCGTCGACCGGGCCTGGGCCGGCTGGCTGTCGCTGGCCGTCTGGGCGGGCGTGAACAGCGTCGCCTACCCGGCCCTGGCCTGCCTGGACGCGGTGCTGCACCTGGAGAACCGGATGCGTACCGAGGGACTGGACATCCGGCTCTCCCGCGCCCGGGCGGGCACGCCCGAGGCCGTGCTGCTGGCGGCCGGCCGATGAACTTCAGCCGGTGGTGGACCGAGACCACGGCGGCGCTCGGCGACCGGGTGCCACTGCCCCTGGTCGCGCTGCTGCTGGTGCTCGTCGCGGTGCTGGTCGCGGCCGGCTGGTACACGTTCCCGGCCTGGGTCCCCCGGCGGCTGCCCCGGCTGCGCCGACGCCGCCGCAAGCCCGCGCCGCCGGACGCCCCGGCGCCGGTCGTCCCCGCGCCCCGCGAGCCCGAGCTGCCGGCTGCCGCGTACGTCTCCCTCGCGGACCGGCTCGCCGCCGAGGGCCGGTACGCCGAGGCCGTCCGGGAGCGGCTGCGGGCGATGGTCCGGGAGCTGGCCGTCCGACACGTGGCGCAGCCG
The DNA here is from genome assembly GCF_036902715.1 of Micromonospora sp. CPCC 205546. Classification (NCBI taxonomy): domain Bacteria; kingdom Bacillati; phylum Actinomycetota; class Actinomycetes; order Micromonosporales; family Micromonosporaceae; genus Micromonospora; species Micromonospora sp. CPCC 205546. The sequence continues at coordinate 5,946 of NZ_JBAKHL010000096.1, read as the reverse complement.
CAGCCCGGCATGACCGTCGTCGAGCTGGTGCGGGCCGCGACCGACAGCCGGCCGCAGGTCGGCCCGCCGCTGAGCGCCGCCGGCGCGATCTTCTCCGAACTCTGGTACGGCCAACGCCCGGCCTCCGTCGAACACGACCACCGGATGCGCGAGCACGCCGCCGAGCTGGACCGGGTGCTGACCGGGCACCCCGAGGACGGGCCCCGAGCATGAGCGCACCCGCCACCGCCGCCCCGCCGGCCCCCCGGACCGCCGCCGCTCCCCGGCGCCGTTGGCACCGGCTGCTGATCCCACTCGGCCTGGCCGCGCTGCTGCTGACCACGACCCTGGTCACCCACGCGGTCGACCAGCCCGACCCCGACGACCGGGGGTTCCTCTCCCCCGTCGCGACCGGGGACGACGGCGGCAGCCGGCTCGCCGACGCGCTGCGCGAGCGAGGCGTCACCGTGCAGCGGGAGACGGACACGCTGCGTGCCCTGCTGGCCGCCCGCGACCGGGCGGCCACGCTCTTCGTGCCGGCGCCGGCACTGCTGCACCCGGACACGGTCGGCGCGCTGGAGTCGCTGCCCTCGACCACCAGGGTGGTGCTGGTGGATCCACCGCGACGGGTGCTGGAGGCGGCCGGGCTGGCGGTGCGTCCCGCCGACCGGCGGTGGGCCGCCCAGGCGGTGCAGCCGGACGCCCGGGGCCTGCCCTGCCCGTTGCCCGAGCTGCGCCAGCTGGGGCGGGCGGCGGTCGGGCTGCAACGCTACGCGGCCACCCCGGACGCCTCGACGCCCGTCCGGTTCTGCTTCGCCGACGGGCTCGCCCTGCTGCCCCGGGTCCCCGACGGCACGGTGGTGGTGGGCGCCAGCGACCCGTTCCGCAACGACCGGATCGACGAGTGGGACAACCGGGCGTTCGCCACCGCGCTGCTCGGCGGGCCGGGTCGGGTGGTGTGGCTCGATCTGGCGGGCCCCGAGCCCCCGCCGGTCTTCGGGGGCGGCAGCTCCGGGAGCCCGGCCTGGTCGCCCACGCCGGGCGGCTCCACCGGGAACGGCGGACCGGGCAGCGGCACCGGCACGGGAGACGGCACCGGTGACGGGCGGCCCGGCGGTTCCGGCGGAGACCCCGACGGGGACTCCGACGACGGCGACGCCGAGGACCGTGCCGACAGACCCGACCCGCCCAACCCGTTGTGGTCCGCCTTCCCCGGCTGGCTGTGGGCGTTGCTGGCCCAGCTCGCCGTGGCGGCCCTGCTGGCCGCGCTCTGGCGGGCCCGCCGGCTCGGACCGCCGGCGGTGGAGCCGCTGCCGGTCACGGTCCGTGCGGCCGAGACGGTGCTCGGCCGGGCGCGGCTCTACGAGAAGGCCGGTGCCCGCGACGCCGCCGCCCGGACGCTGCGGGCCGCCGCCCTCGACCGCCTGACGCCCCGGCTGCACCTGCCGCCGACCGCGCCGCCGGCCGACGTGGCCGCCGCGGTGGCCGCCCGCACCGGCGACGACCCGCGGTGGACCGACGAGGTGCTGCACGGCGCCGGGCCCGAGACCGACGGGGAACTGCTGGACCTGGCCCGCGCGCTGGACCGGCTCACCCGCGCCGTCGCCCCGCACGCCACCGACGCGCCGCCCCCGCCCGCCCCGTCTCCGGCCGCGGTGCCGTTCCACGAGGGACCGCCCCCGGCCGCCGAGGGGCCGCCACCGCCCGCCGTACCGCCCCCGCACCGAGCCGAAGGAGACCCCCGGTGACCCGACCCGCCGGCACCGCCGAGCCGCCGACCATCGATCCCGTCGACCCCCGCGCCGCCCTGCACCGGCTGCGCGCCGAGGTCGCCAAGGCGGTCGTCGGGCAGGACGCGGTCGTCACCGGCCTGGTGATCGCCCTGCTCTGCCGCGGGCACGTGCTGCTGGAGGGCGTGCCGGGCGTCGCCAAGACCCTGCTGATCCGCACCGTGGCCACCGCCCTCGACCTGGGGTCCAAGCGGGTGCAGTTCACCCCGGACCTGATGCCGGGCGACGTCACCGGCTCGCTGATCTTCGACCCGCACACCGCCGCCTTCACCTTCCGCGAGGGACCGGTCTTCACCAACCTGCTGCTCGCCGACGAGATCAACCGGACGCCCCCGAAGACCCAGTCGGCGCTGCTGGAGGTCATGGAGGAGCGACAGGTCTCGGTGGAGGGCGAACGGCGGCCGTTGCCCGATCCGTTCATCGTCGCCGCCACCCAGAACCCGATCGAGTACGAGGGCACCTACCCGCTGCCGGAGGCGCAGCTCGACCGGTTCCTGCTCAAGCTCACCGTGCCGCTGCCCAACCGGGACGAGGAGCTGGGCGTGCTCCGCGCGCACCACGCCGGCTTCGACCCGCGCGACCTGGCGGCCGCCGGCGTACGCCCGGTGGCCGACGCGGCCGACCTGGCGGCGGCCCGGGCGGCGGTCGGCCGGGTGCACGTGGCCGAGCCGCTGTTCGGCTACATGGTCGACCTCTGCCGGGCCACCCGCAACACCCCGGCGCTGGAGCTGGGCGCCTCGCCCCGGGGCGCCACCGCGCTGCTCAACACGGCCAAGGCGTGGGCCTGGCTGGCCGGTCGCGACCACGTCGTACCGGACGACGTGAAGGCGGTGGCCCGGCCGACGCTGCGCCACCGGCTGCGGCTGCGCCCCGAGGTGGAACTGGAGGGCGTCGGCGTGGACGCGGTGCTGGACACGGTGCTCGCCACCGTGCCGACGCCGCGATGACCTGGCGGGCGGCGCTCCTGCTGGCGGTCGGCGCGCTGACCCTGCCGGCCTGGCCGTCGCCGTTCGCCGGCCTGCTGGTGATGACCGGGACGGTGCTGCTGCTGGTGCTGCTCGACCGGGCGCTCGCCGCGCCGCCGGGCGCGCTCACGGCCGCCCGGCAGGGTGACCGCGCGGTCCGGCTCGGCGGCACCGCCACCGTCGCGCTGCTGCTGCACAACGCCTCCGGCCGTACGCTGCGGGCCCGGGTCCGCGACGCCTGGGTGCCCTCCGCCGGCGCCCGCCCCGACATGCCCCCGGCACAGCAGGTACGCGTCGAGCCGGGCGGGACGGTGGCCCTGCCCAGCCGGCTCACCCCGCTGCGGCGCGGCGACCGGCCGGCGGTGGCGCTGACGGTGCGCTCGTACGGGCCGCTGGGGCTGGGGTTCCGGCAGCGCTCCGGCCGGCCGGCCACCCCGCCGTGGACGGTACGCGTGCTGCCCCGCTTCGACTCCCGCCGGCACCTGCCGGAGAAGCTGTCCCGCCTGCGGGTCATCGACGGCACCCAGGTGAGCCGTGGGCGGGGCCAGGGCACCGAGTTCGACACCCTCCGCGAGTACGTGGTCGGCGACGACGTGCGCTCGATCGACTGGCGGGCGAGCGCCCGGCGGGCCGACGTGCTGGTGCGTACGTGGCGGCCAGAGCGGGACCGCCGGCTGGTGTGCGTACTGGACACCGGCCGGACGTCGGCGGTGCGGGTCGGCGACGAGCCCCGGCTGGACACCGCGATCGACGCCGCGCTGCTGCTCACCGCCCTGGCCGCCCGCGCCGGCGACCGGGTCGACGTGCTAGCCGTCGACACGGCGGTCCGGGCCACGGTGAGCGGCGGCGGCGGGCCGGCCCTGCTCTCCCGGGTGGTGCACGCCCTCGCCCCGCTCCAGCCGACGCTGGCGGAGACGGACTTCGACCTCGTCGCCGGCGAGCTGCTGCGCCGGCAGCGCCAGCGCAGCCTGGTGGTGCTCTTCACCGCGTTGGAGGCCGGCGCCCTCGGCGAGGGGCTGCTGCCGGTGCTCCCCCGGCTGGCCGCCCGGCACCGGGTGGTGATCGCGGCCACGCACGACCCGGTGCTGACCGCCCTCACCACCACCGTCCCGCAGCGCCCCGGGGACGCCTACGCCGCTGCGGCGGCCTGGCGCACGCTCGCCGAACGCGACCGGGTCCGCGCCGCCCTGGGCCGGCACGGCGTGACCGTCGTCGACGCCCCGGCAGGCCGACTGGCCCCCACGCTCGCCGACGCCTACCTGCGACTCAAGGCCCTCGGTCAGCTCTGATCGGGTTCGGCGGCGACGGCACGGCGGCCGAGGAGCACCACGTACGCCAGGAAGGCCAGCCAGACGGCGGCGCCCACGCCGACGCGGAGCGCGACCGGCACGGGCGCGGGGGTCACGAACGCCTCGATGAGGGCGGACACCGCGAAGAGCCCCACCAGTCCGACCGCGACCAGGACGCCCTCGCGTCCCGCCCGGGCCACCGCCTGCCCCCGGGTGAGCTGCGTCGGCGGCGCGATCCAGGCCCACCCGATGCGCAGGCCCACCCCGGCGGCCACGAAGACCCCGGTGAGTTCCAGCAGCCCGTGCGGGGTGATCAGGCCGAAGAAGACGTCGGCGCGGCCGTAGGCGACCATCACCCCGCCGACCACGCCGATGTTGAGCGCGTTCTGCCAGAGCAGGTAGAGCACGGGGACGATCAGCACCCCGGCGGCGAGGCACTGGGCGGCGAGCCAGGCGTTGTGCGTCCACAGGTGGAAGGCGAACGTCGGCGCGGCGAACTCGGTGTAGTAGCCGGCGAAACCGGACTCGACCAGGTCGGCGGCCGCCTCGTCGCCGATGAAGGCCGCCGCCGTCTCCGGGTTGCCCGCGACGAACCAGATCAGGAAGAGGCTGAGCAGGCTGAACCCCGTCGCCACCCCGCACCACCAGGGCCACGCGCGGTAGACCGCGCCGGGGAAGCCGGCCACGAAGAACCGCCCGAGCGCCGCCCGCGACGGGCGCGGCCGGCCGGTGAGCCGGGCCCTGGCGCGCAGCACCACCTGGGAGAGCTGGCTGACCAGTGCCGGGTCGGGTGAGCGGCTGCGCAGCACCGAAAGCTGGGTGGTCGCCCGCTGGTAGAGGGCGACCAGCTCGTCGACCTCGGCCGCGTCGAGCCGACCGCGCCCGGAGAGCTCCTCCAGCCGTCGCCACTGCCCGCCGTGTTCCGCGACGTACGCGTCGAGATCCACCGTCACCCCCGTCCGGCGATCATAGTGTTCACTGTCGGGGTGAGCGCACAACCACGACCGCCGGTCCGGCCCGTCCCGTGGGGCGACGCCGGGCTGGTCAGCGGGGAGGCCGTGGAGCTGGACGTCCGCGCCGCCCGGATCGGTTCCCGGGTGCTCGCGCTGCTGCTCGACGTCCTGGTCCAGGCGGCCCTGATGCTGGTGCTCTCCATGAGCGTCGGCGTCGTCCTGCTCAACCTGCCGGAGGGGCTGGTCGACGGCGCCCTGGCCGGGGGGATCGCGACGGTGGGCATGATCCTGGTGCTGGTCGGCTACCCGGTGCTGTGCGAGCGGTTCAACCACGGCCGCACGCTGGGCAAGATGGCCGTCGGCCTGCGGGTGGTCAGCGCCGACGGCGCCCCGGTGGCGGCGCGGCAGTCGCTGATCCGGGCGCTGGTCGGGGTGGCCGTGGAGTGGCCGGGCCTGGTGCTGCCGCTGGTGAGCTGGGTGGCCGGGGTCGCCGTGATGGTGACCGACCGGCGCGGGCGACGGCTGGGCGACCTCGTCGCGGGCACGCTGGTCGTGCACACCCGGGCGGCGACCGCCTGGCGGCCCGTCCCCACCGCCGTGCCCGCGCTCGCCGGCTGGGCGGACACCGTGGACCTGAGCCGGTTGGACGACGGCCTGGCGCTGGCCGCGCGGCAGTACCTGGCGCGGGTGCACCAGCTGGCGGAGCCGGCGCGCGGGCGGCTGGGGCGCGGGCTGTGGACCGAGGTCTCCGCGGTGATCGCGCCGCCCCCGCCGGCGGGCATGCCCGAGTCGGTCTACCTGGCCGCGGTCCTCGGCGAGCGGCACCGGCGGGCGAGGTACCGGCTGAGTCTCGGCCGGACCGCCACCGCGACGCTCTGGCCGGAACTGGTGCCCGGCCCGCCCGCGCCGCCCGGCCCGGCCCTGCCGCCCGCCACCCGGCCCGACGCGCCGGCCGGCCCGATCCGGCCGG
>NZ_JBAKHL010000095.1:0-19149 GCF_036902715.1 Micromonospora sp. CPCC 205546 | reverse complement strand
AGCCGCGCGTCGTCGACGCCAGGGCACCGGGCTCCGCGGCGCGCTCCGTCGAGGCGGCGGCCGCCGAGCCCCGGGTGCCCGGCGGCAGGCTGGCCGGCAGTCCGTCGGAGGTCCCGCCGACGCGCGCCCAGGCGCGTCCCGAGGCGGTGGCCGAGGGCCCGCGCCGACGTCGGCAGCCCGCCGCCCCGCACCGGGGTCGCGCCACGGTGGAGGAACCGGGTTCGGTCTCCGCCGCCCCGGCCGGGGCGGCGTCCGGTGCCCCGTCGACGGCTGGCACGTCGTACTCCGGCGGGCAGGTGACGACGACGGAGACCGCGCCGTCGCGCCCGCTGGACACCGGCGGCGCCGTGGGTCCCCGGGTGGTGATCGACCACGTCCAGGTGAGCACCTTCGGGCTCGACGCCACGGTGGAGGTACGCCTGCTCGCCGGCGAGGAGAGCGCCGCCGGCTACTCGACCGGGCCGGCCGTCGACGGGTACGTGCTGCGGCTCTGCGCGGTGGCCGCCGCGGCGGCGGTGGACGAGCTGCTGCGCGGCGGCGAGCGTGGGCCCGACGCCGGCCCCGACCGTGGGCGCTGCTTCGTCGAGCACGCCGCCGTGGTGCCCTTCGGCAACTGCGACGTGGCCACGGTCGTGGTGCTGCTCGTCTGCGACGGCTGGGTGGAGCAGCTCGTCGGCTCCGCACTGGTGGCCGGTGACCCCCGGCAGGCGGTCGTCCGGGCCACCCTGGCCGCGGTCAACCGCCGGATCGAGGCGCTGCTGGCCTGAGTGCTCCCGGCGCTCGGCCTCGGGCAGACTGGAGTCATGAAGCGCGCCACCCTCCGGCCGGACCACCTCCTTCCCGAGCACTCCGTGCCGCCGCCCTGGCCGGGGCGGGAGGTGCGCCTCGACGGCACGGTGACGTACGTGCGGGACACGCCGGCCACCGCTCCCGGTGCGGAGCCGGCGCTCTACGTGCACGGGCTCGGCGGCTCGTCGCAGAACTGGACGGACCTGGCGTACCTGCTCGCCGACCGGCTCGACGGGCAGGCCATCGACCTGCCCGGGTTCGGCCGCAGTGAGCCGGGCCGCCGGTACACCGTCCCGGCCTTCGCCGACCGGGTGATCCGCTGGATCGAGCACTCCGGCCGGGGGCCGGTGCACCTGTTCGGCAACTCGCTGGGCGGGGCGATCTCGGTCCAGGTGGCGGGCGTACGGCCGGACCTGGTCCGGAGCCTGACGCTGATCTCGCCGGCCCTGCCGTTCCTGGACTTCCGGCGCTCGTTGCAGGGCCGGATGCTGCCGCTGCTGGCGATCCCCCGGGGCGAGCGCCTGGCCGCCTGGCGGTTGGCCCAGATCGCGCCCGAGGTGATGGCCCAGCAGGTGATGGAGTCGTGCGTCGCCGACCTCAGCCGGATCTGCGACCAGCGCCGGGAGGAGGCGCTGGAGGAGATCCGGGTACGGCACGAGGTCCCGCACTACGCCGCCGCGTACGTCCGGACGTTCCGTGGGCTGGTCTCCAGCTTCCTGCGGTCGTACCTGCCGGGGTCGGGGTCGCTGTGGCGGCTCGCCGCGACGGTCGCGGCGCCCACCCTGGTCATCGGGGGGCGGGCCGACCGGCTGGTGGACGTGCGGGTGGCCCCGCAGACGGCGCGGGTCGTCCCGGACAGCCGGCTGCTGATGCTCGACGGCGTCGGCCACGTGGCGCAGCTGGAGGTGCCGCGCCTGGTGGCCCGGGCCGTGTTGGGCCTGCTCACCGAAACGGGGGACACCGCGGAGCGGTCCGACGTGGCAGGCTGACCGGGATGTCCCCTGCCCGTCGCCCCACCCCGAAACGCCGCGCCCCGGCTCCCGCCGAGGGCCGTCGTCGTGCCCCGGCCGGATCACCCGCCCGGGACGGCGGCGTGGACCTGACCCGTGCGCGGCACCGCCGTCCGGCGCGACGGCGGCGGCTCGTGGAGCTGGTCGCGCTGGTGATCGCGGTCGGCGCGGCGGTGGCGGTGATCGCCGACCGGCGCGCCGGCGGGGCGGAGGCGCTCATCGCCGAGGAACTGGCTCCCGCACCGGTGCTCGCGCCGGCGGCAGCCTCGCCGCTGGCGGCGTCGCCGGGCGCGTCGCCGTCGGCCGCCGCGCCTCCGCCGGCCGTGTTCCGGCTGCCCGGACCGGTGCCGTCGGCGGGCCGGGGCAGCTTCGGCTACGACGACCGGACGGGCCCGGTGCTGGGTGACGCGGGCACGCTGCGCCGCTACCGGGTCGCCGTGGAGTCGGGTGCCGGCGAGGACACGGGCGAGTTCGCCGCCGCCGTCGAGCGGGCGCTCGCCGGGCCGGGAAGCTGGGTCGACGGCGAGCTGCGGTTGCAGCAGGTGGGCGCCGACGCCCGGCACGACTTCACGGTCCACCTCGCCACGGCGAAGACGGCGGGCCGGATGTGCGCCGCCGGAGGGGTGGACATCCGGGTGGGTGGGCGGCCCTACACGTCCTGCCGGGCGCCCGGCAAGGTGATCATCAACCTGGAACGCTGGCGGCTCTCGGTGCCGCACTTCGTCCGTGCGAAGGTGCCGCTCTCGGTCTACCGGACGTACGTGGTCAACCACGAGGTCGGGCACCAGTTGGGGCACCGGCACGAGCGCTGCCCCGGCAGGGGGCGGGTGGCGCCGGTGATGATGCAGCAGACGCTCTTCCTCGACGGCTGCGTGGCCAACCCCTGGCCGTACCGCGACGGCCGCCGGTACGCGGGCCCCCGGCTCTGACCTGCACCGGGCGGTGCCGGGCGCGGCCCGGAGGGAGCGGCCCCGAAGGATGAACGTAATTCGGGTTTTCCGAGGCGTAATGCCCGATTAGTGTGGGACGCTCGATTCATGACGTCGTCGTCCCCTTGCGACCCGCCTGGCCCCGTCCGCCGCCCGCCGCCCCGATCCCTGTCACCCCGGCCGGCCCGCGACCGGCGGGTGCCGGCCTCCCCGCTGCGGGACCGGCGCGTGGTGGGGCTCGGCGTACTCCTGCTGGTCGCGGCGACCGCCGCCGTGACGCTGGCCCGGACCGCCGGCCCGGCGACCGTGCCCGCGGGCGGCGACGGCACCCGGACGTCGTACGCGGCGGGGACGCACGAGGGGCCGACGCCTTCGGCCTACCCCCGCACGGGTACGGGGGACTTCACCGCCGCGCCCGGCGACTCGCCGGTGCGGGGCACCGACGGGCCCCTGCTGCACTACCGGGTGGCCGTGGAGCAGGGCGCCGGCCAGGACGTCGCCGCCTTCGCCGCCACCGTCGACGAGGTCCTGGGCGACCCCCGTGGCTGGACCGCCTCGCAGGAGCTGCGGCTGCGGCGGGTGGCCGAGGCGACCGACGCCGACTTCACCGTCTATCTCGCCACCCCGGACACCTCCGAGCGGATGTGCGCGGAGGGCGGGCTGAGCACCGAGGGCTACACCTCCTGCCGGCTCCCCGGGCAGGTGGTCATCAACCTGGCGCGTTGGCTGGAGGCGGTCCCCGACTACGGGGCGCCGCTGGCGGTCTACCGCGCCTACGTGGTCAACCACGAGGTCGGCCACGAGCTCGGCGAGGTGCACCAGGCGTGCCCGGGGCCCGGCGAGCCCGCGCCGGTGATGCAGCAGCAGACGTACGGCCTGGACGGCTGCGCGGCCAACGCCTGGCCGTACGTCGACGGCTCCCGGTACGCCGGCGAGGTCGTTCCCGGCATCTGAGTTATTCCCCTTCCCGCAGTTCGGGCGACGTGTCGCTCCTCATGGCCGATCGAGGTCGGTGCGAGCGACAATGGCTCGGTTCGCCTTCAGCCGATTCCGGGGAGTCCACCGTGTCGTTGCCCCCGCTCGTCGAGCCCGCCGCCGAGCTGACCGTTGACGAGATCCGCCGCTACTCGCGCCACCTGATCATCCCGGACGTGGGGGTCGAGGGGCAGAAGCGGCTGAAGAACGCCCGGGTGCTCTGTGTGGGCGCGGGCGGTCTCGGCTCGCCGGCGCTGATGTACCTCGCCGCCGCCGGGGTCGGCACGCTCGGCATCATCGACTTCGACACCGTCGACGAGTCCAACCTCCAGCGCCAGATCATCCACGGCGTCTCCGACATCGGCCGCTCCAAGGCCGAGTCCGCCGCGGCCTCCATCCGCGAGATCAACCCGCTGGTGAACGTGGAGATCCACAACACGGCGCTGGACCGGGAGAACGTGCGGGACATCTTCTCCCGCTACGACCTGATCGTCGACGGCACCGACAACTTCGCCACCCGCTACATGGTCAACGACGCGGCGGTGCTGCTCGGCAAGCCGTACGTCTGGGGGTCGATCTACCGCTTCGACGGCCAGGCGTCGGTGTTCTGGGCCGAGCACGGCCCCTGCTACCGCTGCCTCTACCCGGAGCCCCCGCCGCCCGGGATGGTCCCCTCCTGCGCCGAGGGCGGCGTGCTCGGCGTGCTCTGCGCGTCGATCGGCTCGATCCAGGTCAACGAGGCGATCAAGCTGCTCGCCGGCATCGGGGAGCCGCTCGTCGGCCGGCTGATGGTCTACGACGCCCTGGAGATGAGCTACCGCAAGATCAAGGTTCGCAAGGACCCGAACTGCGCGCTCTGCGGCGAGAACCCCACCGTCACCGACCTGCTGGAGGACTACGAGGACTTCTGCGGCGCGGTGTCGGTCGAGGCCCAGGAGGCGGTGCTCGACGCGACCATCACCGCGCTGGAGCTCAAGGAGTGGCAGGACGCAGGCAAGGACATCTTCCTCGTCGACGTCCGCGAGCCGGCCGAGTACGAGATCGTCCGGATTCCCGGCGCGACGCTGATCCCCAAGGGCGAGATCATCTCGGGTGAGGCGCTCGCCAAGCTGCCGCAGGACCGGCAGGTCGTGCTGCACTGCAAGTCCGGGGTCCGTTCGGCCGAGGCGCTCGCCGCCCTCAAGGCGGCAGGCTTCCGCGACGCGGTGCACGTGCAGGGCGGCGTGCTCTCCTGGATCAAGCAGATCGACCCGTCGCTGCCCGCGTACTGACCTTGCCGTCGGCCGAGGTCGCGGCGGGCCGTCCCGCGCCTGGCGACCTCGGCCGATCCACCGAGGCGGAATCGCGTTTGCGCAGGTAGCGTTGCTGCCGTGGTCGACATCGATGCGGCGGTCGGGTTCGTCGTGGCACACGGGGACGCGGTGGACCGCGCCCGGCTGTCCCAACTACGCACCGGCGCGTCGCCGGCTCCCGCGCTGCTCGACGACGCGGAGGTCGGCCAGGGCCCCGACGGCGGCTGGCCGGCGACGCTGGGCGGGGCGATCTCCTCCGTGGACGCCACCTGCTTCCGCCTGTCCGAGCTGGACGACCTGGGTGCGCTCGGCCGTCCGGCCGCCCGCCGGGCGCTGGACTGGCTGGCCGCGCGGCAGTTGCCCGACGGCGGCTGGGAGGAGGACCCGGCGCTGGCCGACGTCGCCCCCGAGTGGGCCCGGCCGGGCGACCCCGAGGCGGGGTTCCACCTGACCGCGAGCGCCGGGTTCTGGCTGACCGTCGCCGGACTGGACGCGCGGGCGGCCGGGCCGCTCGACCACCGGGTCGGCGGGGCGTACGCGGGCGTCGTGCACGCCGCCGCGCAGTCGCTCGTCGCCCGGCTGCGCCCGGACGGCGGCTGGCCGTCCTTCCTGCCCGCCGGTTGGCTCAGCGCGGCGGTCCTGCACCGGCAGGAGATGTTCCACGAGGCGGCGCGGATCCAGGTGATCCTCGCCGAGCGGGTGCCGGAGCTGTCCCCGGGCGACGTGGCCTGGCTGGCCGCGACGCTGCGCCGCGTCGGCATCGAGGGCGACGAGTGGCTGCTGGCGCGGGCGCGGCGGCGGCTGGCCGAGACCCAGCGCAGCGACGGCGGGTGGTCCAGCGACGACGGGCACCAGTTCGACGTGCACACCACGCTGAGCGCGATCCGGGCCTGCCGCTGAGCCTCGGCCCGTCAGCCGCGCGCCGGCCCGGCCGCCCTCACCTGAGCTGGCTGATCACCAGCGGCCACCAGGCGTCCGGGGCGAACGCGGGGCGGTCGATGCTTTCCAGGACGGTGCGCAGCGTCTCCGCCCGTTCGGCCCGGCCCGGCTTGCCCTCGTCGGCCTCCACGAAGAGCGCGAACTGGTAGAGGAACTCGACGAAGGTGCGAAAGTTGCTGTTGACGGCCTGGACGTCCTGCTGGTCCAGGTCGAACTGCAGGATCTCGCCGGTCTTCGGGTCGAGCACGTAGAGCAGGTCGGGGTTGTCGGCGACCGCGCCCACCACGATCAGGCGCAGGTCCAGTGAGCCGTCCTCGGTGGTGAGCTGGATCGTGTCGAACAGCTCGATGTCGCCGTCGAGGAAGGCGGTGTAGACGACCGCCACGTCGAGCGGGATCTCGTCGCCGGCGGGCAGCAGGTCGGGGTCGAATCCCCCCTCCAACCACGCCTCGCGCGGGTACGGGATGAGCTCGTCCTCGTTCCACAGCGAGCGGAACCGGGGGTCAGCGGCCATCGTTGGTCCTTCGCGTCTCGGGTGCGGACGGTGTGCGGGCGCCGGAAAGCGGCGGCGCCGGACGCCGGGTCGGCGTCAGGACGCCAGGTCGGCGGCGATCAGCAGCCGTCGCCAGTTGTCGGCGTACTCGCCGGCGTGCGGGCCGGAGCGCAGCCGCCGGTCGCGCACGCCGGGGCCCAGGACGACGGCGACCAGCTCCGGATAGCCGGGACCGAGCACGTGCTCGTCGAAGAACGTCGGCACGTCGGGCGCGACGACGGTGAACTCCACGTCCTCGTCGGGGTGCTCGTACTGGAAGACGTAGTCGTCCGGCTCCATCCAGTAGACGTCGAGATCCTCCGGGTCGAGGTAGATCGGCGCCCCCGCCCCGATCTCGCCGCGCAGCCCCGGCGGGATGCTGTGCACCTCGTGGCCGACCGCGAGCGGGCTGCCCATCGGGTCGTCCTCGTCCACGCTGCGGGCCGCCCAGGCGGCCGGGCTGAGGACCGCCTCGGGCGGGGCGAAGCGGAAGTTGTCGCCGGCCAGCCGGCCGAAGAGGCCGTAGACCTCGGCCACGCCGGGCAGGTCGGGGATCGGTTCCAGCGGGATCGGCTCGCCGATGACCACACCGAAGCCGCGCTCGGCCTCCAGCCGCCGCAGCAGGGCGAGCTTCTCCCGGATCCGGTCCAGGCGCGCCGGGTCGGGCGGGCTGGTCACGGGATCACCTTCACGATGACCGGGGTGCCCTCGGGAACGTCCCGCAGCGCGACGGAGATGTCGCTGCCGAGCTGACGATTCGTCCAGGCGTCCATCGGCCTGAGGTTATCGTACGTGTCCGTTCCGTCCAGTTGCAGCTCCTGGATGTGGTCGGGGTCGTAACCCTGGCCCCGGGCGGTGATCGGCCCCTTGCCCGCGTAGAGGCGATCCACCACGTTCTTGTTGGCCAGGTACTTGTTCGTCTCCGGGGTGCCCTTGTCCTGGGTCAGCCGGCCGTCCTTGGTCAGGCTGCGGATCATCCGGTCCCGGTAGATGTTGGTGCGGGTGCGGCGCTTGCCCGTGACGGGGTCGTAGACCTTGTTGCTGTCCCGGTCCGACGGCGCCTTCTTCAGCGCCCCGTCCTGGCCGAGCCGCCGCAGGTCGCGGGCCTTGCGGTCGAAGTCCCGCCGGTCGAAGTCCGGCCGGTTCTTCAGCACCAGCACGGCCGGGCCCTTCGGCTTCGTGCCGGCCGACTTGGCGGTGCGGAAGACGTCGGCGTTCTCCAGGTAGGCCGAGACGACGCGGGCGCCCCTGGCCTGCGTCTGCCGGGGCGGGTTGGTGCGCTTCCTAGCCATTGAGCACCGTCTCCACGGCCATGCCGATGAGCTGGTCGATGATGAGACCGGTGATCACCTTGAAGATCGGGATCTGCAGCAGGGACGCCCCGAAGGTGACCGCCGCCGTCGCGATGGCCTGCGCGATCTGGATCGCCAGCAGGGCCAGTTGGACGATCACCTGGATCTTCAGGGCCAGCACCACGCCCGCCGCGACCATCAGCCCGACACCGATGACGGTGGCCGGGCGGGCGACATCGGCGACGTTGCGGGCGGCCGACTCCTTGTCGTTCCACTCGCCCGCGAAGGCGGTGAAGCTCTCGCCCCGGTTGTTGTCGAGCACCGTGCGCGCCGCCGACTCCAGTTGCGCGACCGAGCCGGAGATCTGGCCGGCCATGCCGGTCCACTCCCCGGCGAGCCGGAAGATCGCCGTCTCGTCCGACTGTGGCCACTCGTAGCCGAGCATCGACAGCAGGGAGGCGAGTTCCCCCGGGAGCGTCAGGCCCACCGCGGCTCCTTTCGTAGGTCTGGCGGCTCAGCCGCCCAGCGAGCCGAGGATCGCGCGGAAGGACGCGGCGGCGTTCTCCTCGGCGGCGCGGTAGCCGTCGGCCATCTCGCGCAGCCCGTCGACGTAGCTCTCCAGCTCGGCGATGTTGGTGCCGAGGCACTCGGCCAGCGCGTCCACGCACGCCTGGTGGGCGACGCCCAGCAGCGACCCGATGTCGTCGCCGCCGAAGGCGGCGGCGTAGCCGCCGACCGTCGCCTGGAAGCCCTCGAAGACCTGGCGGACGGACTCCTTGGCCCGTTCCAGCTCGTCCGCGCCGCGACCCAGCGCGTCGATGTCGACGTCGAGGCTCTCCATGCTCAGCTCCCGTGCAGCTTGCGCATCGTCTCGCTGACGGCCTGGCTGATCTCGCGCATCTGTCGCAGGCCCTGGTCCTGCAGGCGCTCGATGGTGGCGGTCATCGCGGCGAGGTCGGGCATCGGTTCGGTCGCCGCGCTCCCGTCGTCCTGACCGTCGAGCGCCGCGTTGACCGCCTGGCGCAGCTCGGCCGCGAGGAACTCCGAGCCCTCCCGGAGCACCCGCGGGTCGATGTCGACGGCGCTGAACCGACCGTCGGTGCCGAGCGTGACCCGGATCCGGCCCTCGGCGGCCTCGGCCACCGACTCCGTGCGCTCCCGGGGCGCGGCGGCGCCACCGACCTCGCGCAGTGCGGCCCGCGTTTGCGCCAGCTGCTGTTCCAGGGCACCCTCGCCCAGCATGCCGCCTCCCCAAGACAAGCCGTGCCGAACCCGACCCAGACTAGCGGTCAGCCGCGATCCGGCGGCGCCCCCGCCGCCGGACGGTCGGGCTTCCGACCGTCCGGCGCCCGCGAGCGTGGGGGAGGGTCAGCCGCGCAGGTGACCGTCGCCGGTGACCACGTACTTGGTGGAGGTCAGCTCGGGCAGGCCCATCGGTCCGCGCGCGTGCAGCTTCTGGGTGGAGATGCCGATCTCGGCGCCGAAGCCGAACTCGCCGCCGTCGGTGAACCGGGTCGAGGCGTTGACCATCACGGCCGCCGCGTCCACCCGGGCCACGAACTCCCGGGCGGCGGTGGTCGAGTCGGTGAGGATCGCCTCGGTGTGCCCGGTGCCGTACCGCCGGATGTGCGCGACCGCCGCGTCGAGCGAGTCGACGACGGCGACCGCGATGTCGGCGGAGAGATATTCGGTGGCGAAGTCCTCGTCGCTGGCGGGTCGCACCGCGGCGGAGTGGGCGGCGACCCGCTCGTCGCCGTGCACGGTGACGCCGGCCTCGGCGAAGGCGGCCAGCATCGCCGGCAGGAAGGCGTCGGCGACCGCCGCGTGCACGAGCAGCGACTCGGCGGTGTTGCAGGTGGACAGCCGCTGCGTCTTCGCGTTCAGCGCGATCGCGACGGCCTTTTCCAGGTCGGCGGCGGCGTCGACGTAGACGTGGCAGTTGCCCACGCCGGTCTCGATTACCGGCACCGTGGACTCCTCCACCACCGTGCGGATCAGGGACGCGCCGCCGCGCGGGATCAGCACGTCGACCAGGCCCCGGGCGCGCATCAACTCCTTGACCGAGTCGCGGCTGCTGGCGTCGAGCAGCTGCACCGCGTCCGCCGGCAGACCGGCACCGGTCACCGCGTCGCGCAGCACGGCGACCAGGGCGGCGTTGGAACTGGCGGCCGACGAGGAACCGCGCAGCAGCGCCGCGTTGCCGGACTTCAGGCAGATGCCGGCGGCGTCGACCGTCACGTTCGGCCGGGCCTCGTAGATGATGCCCACCACGCCGAACGGCACCCGGATCTGGCGCAGCTGCAGCCCGTTGGGCAGGGTGGAGCCCCGGACCACCTCGCCCACCGGGTCCGGCAGCGCGGCCATCTGCCGCAGGGCGTCGGCGATGCCGGCGACCCGACCCGCGTCGAGGGCGAGGCGGTCCAGCACGGCCTCGCTCAGTCCCGCCTCATGTCCGGCCGCCAGGTCCGCCGAGTTCGCGGCCAGGATCTCCGGCGTACGCGCGACCAGCGCGTCGGCCATCGCCACCAGCGCGGCGTCCTTGGCCGTACGCGTGGCGACGGCCAGCGCCTCCGCCGCCGTACGCGCCCGCCGGGCCTGCTCGCTCACGCTCATCGCCGTACCACTCCTCAGTCGTCAGGACGGGACCCCTGCCATCCCGAAGCGGTGGCAAGGGGCCGTCACCTACAGCAGTACCAGGTCGTCGCGGTGGACGACCTCCCGTTCGTACGCCGGGCCGAGGGCCGCGGCGAGTTCCCCGGTGGACCGGCCGAGCAGCCCGGGCAGTTCGACCGCGTCGTAGTTGACCAGTCCCCGGGCGACCGGTGCGCCCTCGGCGTCGACCAGGTCGACCGGGTCGCCGGCGGTGAACGCGCCGTCCACGGCCGTGATCCCGGCGGGCAGCAGCGACTTGCGCCGGCCCACCACCGCCGCGACCGCGCCCGGGTCGAGGTGCAGCCGCCCCCGGGGCGAGGTGGCGTGGGCCAGCCAGAAGAGCCGGGCCGTCGGGCGCCGGCGGCTGGGGTGGAACAGGGTGCCGACGGGCTCGCCGGCCAGTGCCGGGGCGGCCAGCGGCGCGGCGGTCAGCACCACCGGGATGCCGAAACCGGTGGCGATCCGGGCCGCCTCCACCTTCGTCACCATGCCGCCGGTGCCCACCCCGGCCCGGCCGGCCCCGCCGACGTCCACCCCGGTCAGGTCCCGCTCGTCGTGCACCTCGCTGATCCGGCTCGAGCCGGCCCGGGTGGGGTCGCCGGTCCAGAGGGCGTCCACGTCGGAGAGGAGCACCAGCAGGTCGGCGTGGACGAGGGCGGCGACGAGGGCGGCCAGCCGGTCGTTGTCGCCGAACCGGATCTCCTCCGTGGCGACCGTGTCGTTCTCGTTGACGATCGGCACCGCCCGCAGGTCGAGCAGCTTGCGCAGGGTGCGGTACGCGTTGCGGTAGTGCGCCCGCCGGGTCACGTCGTCGACGGTGAGCAGGACCTGCCCGACGGTGAGCCCGTGGCGGGCGAAGGCGGCGGCGTACCGGCCGATCAGCAGGCCCTGCCCGACGCTGGCGGCGGCCTGCTGGGTGGCCAGGGCGCGCGGGCGCCGGGACAGCCCCAGCGGCGCGAGGCCGGCCGCGATCGCGCCGGAGCTGACCAGCACGACCTCGCGGCCCTGGGCGGCGAGCGCGCCCAGGGTGCCGACGAGCGCGTCGACCCGCTCGTCGTCCAGCCCGCCGGCGGCGGTGGTCAACGAGGAGGATCCGATCTTGACGACGACCCGCCGGGCCGCCGTGACTACGTCACGCACCCGCCCATTCTGCGTGGTCGGTCCCGGCGCGCCCCGGCGCGTTCTCATATCGTGGCCGGTCGTGAGACCTGACGAGTACGTCGAGGCGGTGCTGGAACTCGTCGAGCGGATCCCGCCGGGCCGGGTGATGTCGTACGGGGCGGTCGCCGACGCGCTGGCCGAACGCTCGGGGCGGGCCTCCGCGCGCCTGGTCGGGGCGATCATGGCCCGGCACGGCGGGGGAGTGCCCTGGCACCGGGTGGTGAACGCGGCCGGCCGCCTGCCGCCCGGTCACGAACGGGAGGCGCGGGAGCGGCTGCGCGCCGAGGGCACGCCGCTGCGCAGTGCCGGGGTGGACATGACGGCGAGCTGGTCCCCCGGGGAGGGGATGTGACCCGCGCCATAACGTGAGTAACATTCGGCGCCATGGACGCGCCGTCGGGTGGAGCTGGTCCGGTCGCTGGCGCGCTGCCGCGCCGGGTACACGCCGGTTACGCGCTCGGATCGCTGGCCACGGGCGCCTTCGGCACCGTGCCCGGCCTGCTGCTGCTGCCGTACCTGACCGACACCCTCGGCATCGCGGCGGGCGCGGCGGCGCTGCTGGTGCTCCTGCCGAAGGCGTGGGACGTGCTGGTCAACCCGGTCGCGGGCCGGATCTCGGACCGCACCCGGTCGCGCTGGGGCGCCCGCCGGCCGTACCTGCTGGGCGCCGGGATCGCCCTCGGCGTGCTCTTCGCCGCCATCTTCGCCGCGCCGTTCGGGGCCGGGCCGGCCGCCGGGGCGTACGTGGCGCTCGCCTTCCTCGCCACCGCCACCGCGTTCGCCTTCTTCCAGGTGCCGTACGTGGCGATGCCGGCCGAGCTGACCGACGACTACGCCGAACGTACCCGGCTGATGAGCTGGCGGATCGCGGTGCTGGCGCTGGCCATCCTGGTCTCCGGCGCGGTGGCCCCGCTGGTGCGCGACGCCGGCGGGGGAGGCGTCCCCGGGCACCGCTGGATGGGGCTGTTCGTCGCCGGGCTGATCGTGCTCGGCGCGCTCGGCGCATTCCTCGGCACCCGCTCCGCGCCCGGCGGAACGGTGGGGGAGAGCGAGCCGACGCTGCGCGCCCAGCTCGCCGTCGCCGCCCGCAACCGGCCGTTCCGGGCGCTGCTGGTCTGCTTCGTCGTGCAGTCCGCCGGGGTGGCCACCGTCCTCGCCGGGGTCAACTACTTCGCCGACCAGATCCTGCGCGATCCCGAGGGCGGGCCGACCGTCCTGTTCGCCTGCTTCGTCGGGCCGGCGCTGCTGGTGATGCCGCTCTGGACCCGGGTCGGGGCGCGGGTCGGCAAGCTCGCCGCCCTGGTCGCCGCGTCGCTGATCTTCGCGGTGGGCGCGCTGGCCCTGGTCGCCGCCCCGGTGCTGCCCGCGCTCGCGGTCTACCCGCTGGTCGCGCTGATCGGCGTCGGCTACGCCGGGCAGCAGGTCTTCGCCCTCGCCATGCTGCCGGACTGCATCGCGTACGACACGGCGCGCACCGGCCGGCGGCAGGCCGGCGTCTTCACGGGGGTGTGGACGGCCGGCGAGACCTTCGGGCTGGCCCTCGGGCCGGGCATCTTCGGCCTGGTGCTCCAGCTCAGCGGCTACGTCTCCTCCGACACCGGCACGGCGGCCAGCCAGTCGGACACCGCCCGCCTGGGCATCCTGCTCGGCTTCACCGTCCTCCCCGCCCTCCTGGTGGGCCTGGCGGTGCTCTTCCTGCGCCCCTACGACCTGACCCCGACCCGCCTGGCCACCCCCCACGCCCACCCCGCCGATCATGCAGTTGTGGTGGGGGAGGAAAGCCGCTGACCCGCATGGAAAGGGCACCACGACTCCATGATCGACGACGAAGCTGACCGACGGGCGCTGCCCGTGAACGGGTTGCCCGCCGAGCGGGTACTGGCGGAGGTACGCGCCCTGCGCGCCGCCGACCGGCCCACGCACGGGGGGCGGCTGTTCGCGTACGTCTACGACCCGGCGGTGCCGGGGCTGGACGAGCTGGCCGTTGCCGCGTACGCCGGCAGCGCCCACGTCAACGGGCTCGACCCGACCGCCTTCCCGTCGCTGCTCGCGATGGAGAACACGCTGGTCGGTGCGGCCGCCCGGCTGCTCGGCGGCGGCCCCGGCAGCACCGCGCCGGACGTCGTCGGCAGCGTCACCAGCGGCGGCACCGAGTCGCTGATCCTCACCGTCAAGGCCGCCCGCGACGCCCACCCGGAGATCGCCGCGCCCCGGATCGTGGTGCCGGCCAGCGCCCACGCCGCGTTCGCCAAGGCGGCGCACTACCTGCGCGTCGCCGTGGACACGGTGCCCGTGTCGGCGTCGACGCTGCGGCCGGCCGCCGCCGACGTGGCCGCCGCCATCGGCCCGGAGACCGTGCTGGTGGCGTGCTCCGCCCCCTCGTACGCGCACGGCGTCGTCGACCCCGTCGCCGAGATCGCCGCGGCGGCGGCCGCCGCCGGGGTGCGCTGCCACGTCGACGCCTGCTTCGGGGGCTGGACGCTGCCCTACCTGCGCCGGCTCGGGGCCGACGTGCCGCCGTTCGACTTCGCCGTCGCCGGGGTCACCTCGGTCTCGGTGGACCTGCACAAGTACGCGTACGCGCCGAAGGGCGTGTCGGTGCTGCTGCACCGCGATGCGGCGCTGCGCGCCCCGCAGTACTTCGCGTACGCCGACTGGCCCGGCTACCCGATGGTCAACCCGGTCATCGCCTCCACCCGCTCCGGCGGGCCGATCGCCGCCGCGTACGCGACCCTGCGGCACCTCGGCGACGACGGGTACCTGCGGCTCGCGGCCGTCACCCGGGACGCCGTCGCCGGCCTGGCCGACGCCGTGCGCGCGGTCGACGGGCTGCGGCTGATGGCCGAGCCGGAGTCGACCGTGGTCTGCTTCACCGCCACCGACCCGGGGCTCGACCTCTTCGTCCTGGTCGACGAGCTGGCCGCCCGGGGCTGGCACACCCAGCCCCAACAGTCGTACGCCGACCTGCCGCGCAGCGTGCACCTGACGGTGACGGCCGCGGTGGCGCCCCGGGTGGCCGAGTTCGGCCCGGACCTGGCCGACGCGGTGGCCGCCGCGCGGGCCGCCGGGCCGGTCGCGCTCCCCGCCGAACTGCTCGCCCTCGCCGGCGCGTTGACCCCCGACGCGCTCACGCCGGACCTCGTCGCGGGCCTGGCAGCCGGGCTGGGACTGGGCGGCCCGGCCGAGGCCACCACCCCCGCCACGGCCGCCACCCCCGGCCGGCCGGACGGGCCCCTGCCGGGGCGGATGGCGACGGTGAACACCCTGCTCGACGTCGCGCCGCCCGCGCTGCGCGAACGGCTGCTGGTGGAGTTCGTCGGCCTGCTGCAACGCCCCACCTGGTGAACGGCGGCGTCCACCCAACCGGTGGGCGCCGCCGCCGGACCACCCGTCCACGCGGACGTCGACCTACGTGCCGCTCACCAGACGGTGCCGCGGCCGGGCGCGCACCCGAGCGACCGGTCGACGTCGTCGGCGGCTGTGGTTGACTGGTGGCGGTGCTCGGGAAGGGGGCGGTCGTGCAGGTGCCGGGAGTGCTCGGTGAGCCGATCCGGTTCGTGCTGAACTGGGGCCGCCGCTACTCGCTCTGGGTCTTCAACTTCGGCCTGGCCTGCTGCGCGATCGAGTTCATCGCCACCAGCATGGGCCGGCACGACTTCATGCGCCTCGGCGTGATCCCGTTCGCGCACGGGCCCCGGCAGGCCGACCTCATGGTCGTCTCCGGGACGGTCACCGACAAGATGGCCCCCGCCATCAAGCGGCTCTACGACCAGATGCCCGAGCCGAAGTACGTCATCTCGTTCGGCGCGTGCTCCAACTGCGGCGGCCCCTACTGGGACTCCTACTCGGTGACGAAGGGCGTCGACCAGCTCATCCCGGTCGACGTCTACGTGCCCGGCTGCCCGCCCCGGCCCGAGGCGCTGCTGCACGGCATTCTGCGCCTGCAGGAGAAGATCGCCGCCGAGCAGTCCGGGATCGGGGGCGTGCCCCGGCCGGACGCGCTGGCCGCGCCGGTCGACGCCGCGCCGTCCGACGCCGGGCACACCGGCGCCCTCCCGCGCTCGGCGGAGTCGCTGACCGCCCCGCCGGTCCGCCCGCCCACCTCCTGAGGCCGCACGCCCGCCCAACTCCTGAGCCGTACCGTCCGGTCGGACGAGAGCCCGGGTTGGCCGCCGGGGGCTAGCCTGCGCACCATGAACCACTCCGCCGACCAGCGTTCCGCCCACATCGTCGACGTGCTCACCGAGGAGTTCGGCGCGTCGATGGCGCTCGACCCGGCCGCCTTCCGGCGCAAGTTCCGCAAGATGGCCGCGTCACCGTTCGCGTTCTACCGGGGCAGCGCCTCGCTCTTCTACGCCGACCAGGTCGGCGACTTCGCCGACGACCGGTTCCTCGACGACCGCACCAGCCGGGTGTGGATCCACGGCGACCTGCACGCGGAGAACTTCGGCACGTACATGAACGCCTCCGGGCAGCTCGTGTTCAACGTCAACGACTTCGACGAGGCGTACGTGGGGCCGTTCAGCTGGGACCTGAAGCGGCTGGCGGCCAGCGTGGCGCTGCTCGGCTACGCCAAGGCGCTCTCCGACCGGGCGATCAGCGACCTGGTCACCGGCTTCGCGCGGTCGTACCTGACCGAGCTGCGCGCCATCGCCGACGGTGGCGACGACGCGATCGGCTCGATCACGCTCGACAACGCCGACGGGGTGCTCCGCCGGGTGCTGCAGCAGGCACGGCTCAACACCCGCGTCGACCTGCTCGCCACGCAGACCACCATCGACAACTACGAGCGCCGCTTCTCCCTGGGCGACGGCGTCTTCGAGATCGACGCCGAGACCCGGAAGCGGGTCTGCGCCGCGTTCGAGGACTACCTCGGCACGCTGCCGGCCTCCTCCACCCAGTTCCGCCCCGTGGCCACCCAGATCAAGGACGTGGTGCTGCGCAAGGGGGTGGGCATCGGCTCGGCCGGGCTGCCGTCGTACAACCTCCTGCTGGAGGGGCACACCCAGGCGCTGGAGAACGACGTCGTCATCTACATGAAGCAGGCCCAGGTGCCGGCGGTGGCCCGGCACATCGCCGACGAGTCGGTCGCCGGTTACTTCCAGCACCAGGGGCACCGCACCGCCGAGTCGCAGCGCGCCCTGCAGGCGCACGCCGACCCGTGGCTGGGCTTCACCGAGCTGGACGGGGCCGGCCAGCTCGTCGCCGAGGTCTCCCCGTACGCGGCCGACCTCGACTGGGCCGACGTGAACGAGCCGGAGGAGCTGGCCGGGGTGCTGGCCGACCTGGGCCGGGCGGTCGCCCGGATGCACTCGGTGGCCGACGACGAGTCCAGCCACGACCTGGTCGACTACTCCACCGAGGAGGCGATCGTGGCGGCGGTGGACGCCGACGAGCCCGGTTTCGTGGCCCACCTGGTCGACTTCGCCCACGCGTACGGCGTCCGCGCCCGGCAGGACCACCAGCTCTTCGTCGACCTGTTCCGCAACGGCCGGCTGCCCGGCCTCTGAGCGGGGGTCAGGAGCCGAACTCCAGCACCACCTTGATGTCGTCCGGCTCGGGGGCGTACGCCTCGGCGTACGCCTCCACCGGCACCCGGCGGGTGATCAGCGCGTCGAGCCACGACGGGTCGGCGCGGGCCAGCGCGGCGGCCGCGAGGTCCCAGTGCCGGCGGTTGGCGTTCACCGAACCGAACACCACGTTGTTCTCCAGCACCAGGGAGCGGTTGAGCGCCCCGGCGTCGAGGTCGATGGTCCGCCCGCCGCTGGACACGCCGGTCAGGCAGACGATGCCGGTCGGGGCGGCCTTGTACATCACGTCGAGGACGACGACCGGCGCCCCGGTGCACTCGAGCACCACGTCCGGCTCGAAGTCCAGCTCGCAGACGGACCCGGTGTGGTAGGTCGCCCCGAGCGCCCGGACCAGGCCCGGCTTCGGCCCGGTGGTGTTGCGGTCCAGCACGTGCACGGCGAGCCCGCGCTGCGTGGCCAGCAGCGCGGCCAGCAGGCCGATCGGCCCGGCCCCGGTGACCAGTACGGTCCGCGGCTGCCACTCCGCGCGGGCACCGATCCG
This sequence comes from Micromonospora sp. CPCC 205546, assembly GCF_036902715.1. NCBI lineage: Bacteria > Bacillati > Actinomycetota > Actinomycetes > Micromonosporales > Micromonosporaceae > Micromonospora > Micromonospora sp. CPCC 205546. Next base: position 1,506 of record NZ_JBAKHL010000095.1, on the reverse strand, counting down.
CTCGATGTGCTCCCACGCCTTCGCCACCACGCTGGTCGGTTCCAGCAGCATGCCGACCGGGGCGAGGGACCGGCCGAGCCCCACGGCGAAGCGGGGTTGCAGCCGCCAGCGGTCCCGGGCGAAGCCGGGCAGGGCCTTGATGCCGTGCTCGGTGAACCGACCGTTGCGGCACATGTCCCACTCGCCGACCGCGCAGTTCGGGCAGGGCACCGGGTCGGGATGCCGGACGACGCCCGCCACCAGGTCACCGGGTTGCAGGGTGCCCGACGGGTCCTCCAGCACCCGGCCCAGCGACTCGTGCCCCAGCACCAGCCGGTCCGCGCCGGGCGGCGCCTCGCCGTACTCGCCGGCGATGATCTCGTGGTCGGTGCCGCAGATCCCCACCGCCAGTGCCTCGACCAGGATCGCGCCCTCCTCGGGCAGCGGCTCCGGATGGTCCTCGACCAGCCGCAGGGAGTCGGCGACACCCGGGTTGACAGTCACAGCGCGCACGCCCCCATCCTTCCCCGCCGCCCGTCCCCCCGCAGGCTGAACTCCCCGATCCCCCGCCCCGCCCCGCCCCCGCGCCCCGACCTCCCCGCCCCGACCGGGCAGGGGCGCGTGGGGGCCGGGGCGGGGTGGAGGCTGGGGGTGTGGGGCGGGGGTGTTTGGTTGGGTGGGGGGTGTGGGGGAGGACCTAGGATCAGCGGCATGACTCCGGAAGAGGTCGGCCAGCGGATGGTCGCGCTGCTCGCGCCCGCCGAGGCGACCCCGTCGGTCTCCGGCGGCCAGGCGTACGCGCGGGCCACCGTCGACGTACCGCCGGCGAACTGGCCGGACGCGCTCCGTGCGGCCCGCGACGACGCCGAGCTGGCCTGCGACTACTTCGACTGGCTCTCGGCCGTCGACGAGCTCGCCGGTGGCTTCGACGTGGTGGCGCACCTCTGGTCCACGACCCGCCGGCACGGGTTGCTGCTGCGTACCCGGGTGCCCCGGGAGACCCCGGCGGTCGCCTCGGTGGTCGACGTCTACCCGGGTGCCGCCTGGCACGAGCGGGAGACGCACGAGATGTTCGGCATCGACTTCCCCGGCCACGCCGGGCTGGCGCCGCTGCTGCTGCCGCCCGAGTTCGAGGGGCACCCGCTGCGCAAGGAGTTCGTGCTCGCCTCCCGGGTGGCGAAGCCGTGGCCGGGCGCCAAGGAGCCGGGCGAGTCCGAGGCCGGTGGCGGGCGTCGGCCGATCCGCCCGCCGGGCGTACCCGCGCCGGGTGAGTGGGGGACGACGCCGACGCCGGCCGGCGCGGGTGGGGTCGGTGAGGGGCCGCGCGGCGGCACCCCGGCCCGACCGGCGCGGGAGCGGCCCGCCCGGCCGGCACCGGGGGCCCGTCCATCGCGTACCGCCACCACCGACGGCCCGGCGCCCACGGATCCGGCGCCCACGGGCCCGGCCGCCGCGCGTCCGGCAGGTCCGGCCGCCGAACCGCCGCCCGCCGACCCGCCGCCCGCCGACCCGCCGCCCGCCGACCCG
>NZ_JBAKHL010000094.1:0-19158 GCF_036902715.1 Micromonospora sp. CPCC 205546 | reverse complement strand
GGATACCTCATACCGCCGATCTACCCGACACCACAACCGTCACACCAGCAACGCCATCCACATCAGACGAACCTGGCCTTTCAAGATCTGTATGTCGTCAAGTACAGAGCCGAGGACGTCGATCGCCTGCTGCTTCGCAGCCAGGTGGAGCATCGTCAACGGCCTGGCCGTCAGCGAAGTGGCCAACTCAGGCGTAGCGAGGACCATCCGCGCCAGGTCAGGTCGCTGCGCCAACTGTCGGACGAGGTTCTCGGCCAACATCGGCTCGTCCTTGGGCGGATGCCGCCACGTCTCGTCCAGCATCCGCTGCACGCGTGGATCCGCGAACAGCCGTGCCACGTCTTCGGTGCCCGCGTCGTCGAGTTGCGGTACGAGTCGCCGGAGTGCCGAGGGATCTACGCCTGCCGCCACCTCGGCCGGCGTCACGCCGGCGGCGAACACCCGTTCCAGGTCGGGCTCCGCGGCCAGGATCGCGCCGACGGCAACCGGGTTCCCCGCCCGTTCCGCCTGCGCGCGTTCCCGCGCCGCCCGCAGGTCCTCGGATGGTGTGTCGCTGCGTTCGGGGGCCGGTCCCGCCTCGTCGGGCTGTCGTGGGAGCCCTGGTGGCATCGCCTCGTCGGACGGAGCCGAGCCCGGCTCGTCCAGTAGGTACATGCGGTTGAGGAACAGTTCGCCGTAGCCCTGGTCGGTGTCGACGGGTGGGTACTGCGGCAGGTCCGGTCGTTGGCTGAACAGTCCTCGCCGCAGTCCGCCCAGTGGCATCGGTCTGCCGTCCGAGCCGATCACCAGCACCTCGGTGTCGACGGCGTTGTACGGATACGGGACGCCGTGGTGGCGGTACAGGGGTGTCGTCGACACGGCCCCGGTCTGCGGGTCGAGGTAGAGGATCGTGCCGTTCTGGTTGAGGGCGACCCAGATGTGGCAGCCGCCCTGCTCCCAGTTGTTGATGACGAAGGCGAAGCTGCCGTGGCCGCCGAGGCGCAGTTGCGCGTGCAGGTTGCGGTACCCGGTGTCGATGGCCTGCTGCCGCTCGGCGCCCTGGATGTCGTCGGTCGGCTGGCAGAGGCGTTGGAAACGTCCTCCGGTGACGTCCTCCACCCGCCCGACGCCGTCGCGTTCGCCGTGGATGGGGCGCGTGACGTCGCCTGCCAGGTAGGCGTCGAAGGTGCGGGGAGCGGCCACCCGGGGGCGGCCGTGCATCCAGGTGTCGAACAGCGACAGGGTGCAGTCGACACAGTTGATGCCGCGGGTCGGGTCGGCCTGCGGTCCACCGTCGTTGACCAGCCCGAACCAGCCGCCCACCCGCGGGTCGGCGGTGCGCCGGACGCTTCCGTCAGGCTCTCGGGGCACCTGCCGTTCGATGTCGGTCTGGTGCAGGGCCAGCGGCGCGCGCAGACCGCCGGGCTGGCCGTAGTTGCGCGACCGGTCGATCGGCGGCGGGTAGTCGTCGCCCGTCAGCGCCGAACGGTCGACGGTCTCCACCGCACCGTACGCCAGGTCCCCCACGTCGTCGTTGATCCGCCGGAAGTCGGCGGGATCGACGACGCCCACGACCGACGGCACGACGCCGCCGGCCATTACGGTCTGTGCGTAGTCGAGGTAGTACCCGTACGCCCGCATCTCGTCGTTCGCCGCCCACTGCCACCTGTCAGCCTGGCGCGCCTGGCCCGTCTGGTGCAGGTGGAAGGCGTGGGCGGCGAAGTCGCGCGCCCGCTGGTGGTGCTCGTCCGCTTGGGCCCTGAGTCGGAGGGCGTCGTCGGAGCGGCGCTTGTCCTCGAACCACGCTCGCTGCGACTCGTAGTAGCCACGGTAGCGGCGCCTTTCGAAGGCATCCCTGTCGAGCGCCCACTTCGCCGCGTACCACTCGGGGCTCCTGACGCGGAGACCCACCGGGTCGTCCCGATCGACCGCTGCCGGCGCGTCGGGCGGGGGCAGCGGCATCGGCCCTGCCGGCCGCGGCGGTGCGGGCACCGGCGCGGCTGCTCCCCGTGCCACGGGCGGCCCGGAACCGGCGGCCGGGGCAACGTGACCCGCACCCGGGGCGGACGTGACCGTTCTCGGCTCGGAGAACGCGACCGGGGCCGGCCCGGCGGTCGCCGTGCCCGTGCCCGCGCTGGGCGCCACTGCGCCGGGTCCGCTTGCCGGGGCCGCCGCTGCCGGCGCGTTGGCCGGCCCGGCAGCGTGCGCGGCGGTGACGGAACCGGCACCGCCCATGGCATTCCCGGACGCGGTCGTCTGACCGTCCACACCGGCCGAGAGTCCTGCGGTGCCGGCGGCGGGTGCCGCCGTCGTCACCGAGGAGAGAGTCGGGCTGAGCGCGGATTCTGCGAGCGCGGGCGGTGCGGCCGGGATGGCGGCGCCGGTCCGTTCGGTTCCGGCAGCGGTCCCGGGCGCGGTCGGGTCACCGGCGCGGGCGGCGGCCGTCGTCGCGGTGCCCGTCTGCTCCGGCCGGGGCTCCGGCGCTGGCTGGACCGCTGACGCCGTTCCGGCACCGTGCGCGCCTCGGGGATCCTCGCCCGGCCCGCTGATCGGCGCCCCTGACCCGTGGGCCGGAGACTCCGCTCCCGGCGCGGTGACCGGAGAACCGGTTCCCGCGCCGGGCATGGCGACGGGTGGTGCGTCCACTGCCGGCGCGGCGGGAGGCGGCGGAAGCGCACCGGCTCCCGCCGACGTCAGTGGCATCCCGGCCAGGGCGCTCATCTGGCCGTTGAGCCGCGCCTGCAACGCCGCGTCGGCCTGCGCGGTGGCGGAACCACGGGCACCCGACGCCGCCGCGCGGGCCGCGTCCTCCACCGAGGTCAGCCCCTGCCCGGTGGCCAGACTCGCGGCCTGGTCGGCCATCACCTCACCGGCCATCTCCCGGCCGAAGTGCTCCCCGACCCGGGCACCCCGACCGGTGGCGTGCCGACCCAGACCCGCCAACGGCGCCACCGCCCCACCAGCCATACCGCCCCACGCGTTGGTCCCCAACTCCGCCACGTCCAGCCCGTGCCGGCGACCCGTCGAGTTCTGATACGCCTGCGTGGCGAGGTTGATGCCACCCTCCTCGGCCGCCTCCGACACCCCGCTCAACGCCGCCCGACGACCGAACCCCCGCACCCCGCCCCTGGTGACCTCCTTCGCCGCCCGCTCGCCGGCCTCCTTGAGACCCTGCCTGAGCGACTTGCGGGCCAACTGCGCCATCAGCCGCTTGAAGATCTGCTGCACGATCAGCCTCGTGACGGTGATCGCCGCCCCGGCGGCCGGCGAGGCCGCACCCGCGGTGAGCACGGTCGCCACGGCCAGCGACAGCAACTCCACCACCAGGATGCCCAGCTCGATCCAGACCTCGAGCTTGGCGCCCTCGATGTCGCAGCCGCACTCCTCCACCAACCGACCAAGCTCGGTGCTCACGGCCAGCAGCACGGGCAGCGGCGCCTCGTCGCCCTCCGCCACCCGACGCCACGCGGCGTCGAACGCGGCGGCCACCGCCCCCACACCGCCGTAGCCGCCACGCACCTCACCGACGGCGGCGACGGCATCGGCACGCGGCCCCGCCAACGCACCCGCCACCGCATACCACTGATCGGCAAGCTCCCAGACCGCGCGCTCGTTGCCCTCCGGCCACTCCACACCGATCACCCAGTCAAGGGCCTCATAGACCCAGCCAGGCAACTGCCACGGCGAAAAGTCCAGCGGATGCGGAACAGGACTCGGCAACACACCCATCCGGGTCTCCTCCGCGGATCAGCGCTGCCGGTGCCGGTCGCCGACACGACCCAGCCGACCCGCGCTCGCCGCGTCCGTGCGCAGGCTGGCGTCCACCGACCGGACCACGTCGGCACCAAGGCCCTCCACACGCCGGCCGACACCCTCCCACGTGCGCAGGACCAGCTCCTCGAAGCCGCGGTACTTCTGCTCGAACGCGGCCCCGATGTCGTCCTTGCCCCACGGCGACCGGGCGCTCGTCGCCGCGATGGCGCCGCCCGCCTGGCGACGACGTGCCGTGATCGCCTCGCCGGACAGGGCGAGGTCCGCGCCCCCGCGCCGGGCGCGCTGCGGGTCGAGCCAGAGCTGACCGTCCATCACTCGCCCCGGCGCAACACGGCGTCGGCGCGGCCCAGCAACGAATCGAAGTCTCCCGTACGCAGGAAGTCCGTCGCCCCGGATCCGGCGGGCAGGTAGCCGGCCACGAGTACCTGGGTGGCGGCCACCGCCGCCGCCTCGGCCCGGTGGACGGTGGTGGTGATCTTCCGGCTCAGTGCCCTGGCATCCCGGTCCTGGAAGACGGAGGGGTGCAGCTCCACCGAGATCACCTGGCCCCGCGCACCGGCGGTGGCGGTCACCTGGCCGTCCTCGGAGCGCTCTGTCACCCGCAGGTCGGCGAGCCGGCCCCGCAGTTCGTCCAGACCGGACCTCAGTCGCTGATAGTCCCCGTACACCTCGTCGAACCGCGCCCTCAGCGCGCGATTGGCGTCCCGGTCCACACTCTCGGCCAACGCCACCCTCCCCCGGTTACCGTCGGTAGGGCGAACCATACCGGCCGCCACGAATCCATGGGGTCCGGTACTTTCAAGCCGTGATCGATCGCCAGCAGGCCGAACAACTCGCCGCCGTGTGGGCCCGCCGCGAGTCACAGCGACTCGGCCACGAATGCCACCCGAACGTCGACGAGTTCGACCTCGGCTACGTCATCACCTCCACCACCCCCGTCGACGCGCGGACCCTGCCCGGCGACCTGCCCACCACCGTCGTGGACAAGCTCACCGGCGAGGTCACCACCTGGCCCCGCGTACCGGCCGACGTCGTCGCACAGATGTACCGCCGCAACCGCCCCGACGACCCCGGCGCCCCCCGCACCGTCGACCCCACAAGCCAACTGCTCCGCGAGATCCGCCGCCTACCCACCCCCAACACGGCGGCACACCTGACGATCGACGGACGACTGTTCCGCGCGCACGGCGCCAAGGGCGACGTCACCCTCAACCACCACCCGCTCGTCCGCACCTACCTGGACGAACTACCCCCCGGACACCTCGTACGCGGCGGCGAACGACACGCCGAACTCATCGTCGTCTCCGACGCCCTGCACCACTACGACCACCACCGCGCCGCCGAAGGCATCGCCCCGCTCGGCATGGCCGACGCGAAGGACATCCTGCAGACCGGCCGGTTCGAGGTCCACCGCGTACGCGAGCCGGGCGATCCGCACGGCGGCCTCGCCGACCGCCCCTGCGACTCGTGCGTCGACATTCTGGTGGACTTCAACGTGCTGCCCTGGTCCGACCGGGCCTTCACGATGCCGTGGCAGCCGGACCCCCAGCCCGACCCCGTCCCGGGCCGGTTCCCCCCGGACGTCGCGCAGGCGCTCGTCGCGGCTGGCTGGCGACCGCACTTCGGCGACGAGATCGTCGCCCTGTCCGCCATCAGGGACGTCAGCGCCGTCAGGGGCGAGACGTCCACGCACGCCGAATTTCCCGCGGTCCTGTCGACCCTCACCGCCTTCCCGGGCCTGGTGGGCGCGCGGCGCGGACCGGGCGAGCAGGTGTGGATCTCCCGTTTCGACATCCGCCCGCGACAGGTCTCGCACACCGCCGACACGCTGGCCGACTTCGCCGCGGTGCTCGGCGTACGGCTCTTTCCCATCGGCACCGAGCGGCAGGAGAGCATCCTCGCCGTCGACGAGCGGGGGCGGATCTTCGCGCTGGATCAGGCCGGCGAGTGGTTCATCGGCGAGGACATCGACGCCGCACTGACCACCCTGCTGCTCGGCCGGGCGCCGGCCCGGGTCCGCGACGACGGCACCTGGTGAACCGGCGGCACCCGACGGGCCCTACAACGGCAGGCCGGTCAGCACCATGACCCGGGGCTCCGTGTAGTGGTCCATGGCGCTGCGCACGCCCTCCCGCCCGACGCCGCTGCCCTTCACCCCGCCGTAGGGCATCTGGTCGGCCCGGAACGACGGCACGTCGCCGACGATCACCCCGCCCACGTCCAGGGCGCGGTGCGCCGCGAAGGCCGTGTCGAGGCGGTGGGTGAAGACGCCCGCCTGCAACCCGTACGCCGAGTCGTTGACGGCGGCGAACGCGGCCTGGTCGTGCGGGACGCGGGCGACCACCAGCACCGGCCCGAAGACCTCCTCGACGCAGACCTTGGCGTCCGCCGGCACGCCGGAGAGCACGGTCGGCGGGTAGGTCGCGCCCTCGCGCCGGCCGCCCAGCTCGATGGTGGCGCCGGCGGTGACCGCCTCGTCCACCCACGCCTCGACGCGGCGGGCGGCGGCGTCGGAGATCAGCGGCCCGACGTCGGTGAGCGGGTCGGACGGGTCGCCGACGCGCAGTTCCTGCACCGCCGCGACGAGCCGGGGCAGGAACGCGTCGTAGAGCCATTCGTGCACGTAGACGCGCTGCACGGCGATGCACGACTGCCCCGCCTGGTAGTTGGCGAACGTGGCGACGCGGTGGGCGGCGAAGGTCAGGTCCTCGTCGGTGTTCCAGTCCTCGCAGATCACGGCGGCGGCGTTGCCGCCCAGTTCCAGGGTGACGTGCTTGTCGGGCACGGCGCGGCGGATCGCCGCGCCGACCGGCCCGGAGCCGGTGAACGAGACGACCGGCAGCCGGGGGTCGACGACCAGTTCGGCGGCGCGCCCGTCGGGCAGCGGCAGGACCGAGAACATCCCCTCCGGCAGGTCGGTCTCGGCGAGCAGCCCGCCCAGCAGCAGCGCCGACAGCGGGGTGGCGGGGGCCGGTTTGACGACGATCGGCGCGCCGACCGCGATGGCCGGGGCGACCTTGTGCGCCACGAGGTTCAGCGGGAAGTTGAACGGGGCGATGCCGAGCACGGGCCCCTTCGGCGCGCGTCGGACCAGGGCGATCCGCCCGGTGGCGGTCGGGTCGGTGTCGAGGCGTTGCAGCTCCCCGGAGAAGCGCCGGGCCTCCTCGGCGGCCCAGCGGAAGGTGGAGACGGCCCTCGCGACCTCGGCGCGGGCCCACTTCAGCGGCTTGCCGTTCTCGGCGGTGATCAGCCGCGCGAACTCCTCGGCCCGCTCGGCGATCCGGCCGGACACGTGGTCCAGGGCCGCCGCGCGGGCGTGCGCGGGCAGGGCCGCGGCCGTCGCGGCCACCCCGGCGGCTGCCGCGACGGCGGCTTCGACCTGCTCGGCGGTGGCGAGGGTGGTACGACCGACGACGCGCCCGTCGTGCGGGTGGTGGACGGTCAGCTCGCCCTCGCCGTGGGCGGGGCGGGAGGCGACGTGAAAGGCGACCGGGTCCACACGCAGCAGCGTAGACCCTTCCCACGCAGTGATCCCGACTGATCCCTTACCGCAGTTCATCCCCCGAATACAAGTCCCCTTCACGTCTCCACTTTTTGCCGTGGAGGCCCTACGCTCTTGCTCACTTTGATCAATTGCGATCGATGGCGTGACCCGCCGTCGTGTAGCGAGAGGAACACCCGAGGGATGACACTCCTCTACCCCGCCGCGCGCCGCTGGCGCGTCGGTGTGTTGACCGCCGCCGTCGCCACCGCCGTGGCGTTCGGCACCCCCGCGACGGCCGCCCCCGCCGAGGGACAGATCCTCATGGCAGGCGGCGCCACCGCCGTCGACGACTCGTACATCGTGGTGTTCAAGGACGCCTCGGTGGGCCGGAGCGACGTCACGAAGAAGGCGCGTGACCTCGCCGGCCGGCACCGCGGCGCGGTCAACCGCACGTACCAGAACGCGCTGCGCGGGTTCGAGGCCCGGATGTCCGAGGCGGAGGCCAAGCGGCTCGCCGCCGACCCCTCGGTGCGCTACGTCCAGCAGAACCACACGATGCGGATCAGCGGTACGCAGAGCCCCACCCCGTCCTGGGGCCTGGACCGGCTCGACCAGCGGGCACTGCCGCTGAACAACTCGTTCACCTACCCGAACACCGGCTCGGGCGTGAAGGCGTACATCATCGACACCGGCATCCGGTTCGACCACAGCGACTTCGGTGGTCGTGCCGTCTCCGGCTTCGACGCCATCGACGGCGGCACCGCCGACGACTGCAACGGGCACGGCACGCACGTGGCCGGCACGGTCGGCGGCACCGCCTACGGCGTGGCCAAGGGCGTCACGCTGGTCGGCGTACGGGTGCTCGACTGCGCGGGCAGCGGCACCAACGCCGGCGTCATCCAGGGCGTCGACTGGGTGACCGGCGACCACGCCGCCGGTCAGCTCGCGGTGGCCAACATGAGCCTCGGCGGCGGCTTCAACCAGGCCGTCAACGACGCGGTCGCCCGCTCCATCGCCGACGGCGTCAGCTACGGCCTCGCGGCCGGTAACGACAGCGGCGCGAACGCCTGCAACAGCTCCCCGGCGAGCACCCCGGCCGGAATCACCGTCGGCTCGACCACCAACACCGACGCCCGCTCGTCGTTCTCCAACATCGGCACCTGCCTGGACATCTTCGCCCCCGGCAGCTCGATCACCTCGGCCTGGCACACCGGCAACACGGCCACGAACACCATCAGCGGCACCTCGATGGCCACCCCGCACGTCGTCGGCGCCGCCGCGCTCGTGCTCGCCGCCAACCCGACGTTCACCCCGCAGCAGGTGCGCGACAAGCTCGTCGCCGACGCCACCAGCAACGCGGTGACCAGCCCCGGCACCGGCTCGCCCAACAAGCTGCTGTACGTCGGCGACGGTGGCACCACGCCCCCGCCGCCCCCGCCGCCCACCGGCTGCACCCAGACCAACGGCACCGACGTGACCATCCGCGACAACACCACGGTGGAGAGCACGATCACCATCGCGGGCTGCACCGGCGCCGCCGGCTCCGCCAGCACGGTCGCCGTGCAGATCGTGCACACCTACGTCGGTGACCTCGCCGTCAGCCTCGTCGCCCCCGACGGCAGCGCCTACACCCTGCACAACCGCACCGGCGGCTCCGCCGACAACATCAACCAGACCTACACCGTCAACCTCTCCTCCGAGGTCGCCAACGGCACCTGGAAGCTGCGGGTCCAGGACGCGGGCGCCGGCGACACCGGCTACCTGAACAGCTGGACGCTCAACCTGGGCGGCTCCGGCACGACGGAGTGCACCGGCACCAACGCCAACAACGTCACCGTCGGCGACAACGCCACCATCACCAGCAGCGTCGCGATCGCCGGCTGCACCGGCACCGCCTCGTCCACCAGCAAGGTGGCCGTGCAGATCGTGCACACCTACGTCGGTGACCTCGTGGTCAGCCTCGTCGCCCCCGACGGCAGCGTCTACACCCTGCACAACCGCAGCGGCGGCTCCGCCGACAACATCAACCAGACCTACACGGTGAACCTCTCCACCGAGACCCGTAACGGCACCTGGAACCTGCGGGTCCAGGACGCCGCGTCCGGCGACACCGGCTACATCGACGGCTGGACCCTGACCCTCTAGCCCGAACAGCCCCGGGGCTGCCCCGGACGAGGGCCCCTCGCCACCGCTCACGCGCGGCGAGGGGCCCTCCTCGTCCGCCGACCGTGCAGGGTGGTGGTCAGGGTCAGTAGGAGCGCCAGCACGAACATGGCGGTGCCGATGACGTTGACCTGCGGCGGGATGCCCCGCTGGGCGGCTCCCCAGACGTACATCGGGAACGTGACGGTGGTGCCCGCGTTGAAGTTCGTGACGACGAAGTCGTCGAAGGACAGCGAGAACGCCAGCAGCGCGGCGGCCACGATGCCGGGCCGCGCCAGCGGCAGGGTGATCCGCCGGAAGGTCTGCCACTCGCTCGCGTACAGGTCCATCGCGGCCTCCTCCAGCCGGGGGTCCATCCCGGCCAGCCGCGCCCTGACGGTGACCACCACGAACGACAGGCAGAACATCACGTGTGCGACGACGATGGTCCAGAAGCCCTGCGGCACCCCGGCGGAGACGAAGAGGGCCAGCAACGAGGTGCCCATCACCAGTTCGGGGGTGGCCATGGGCAGGAAGATCAGCACGTTGAGCCCGGAGCGGCCCCGGAACCGGTGGCGGGCCAGCGCGAACGCCATCAGGGTGCCCAGCACGGTGGCGACCACCGTGGCGACGAAGCCGATCTGGACGCTGCGCACCACCGCGTCACACATCTCGGAGGTGGCGCACGGGTTGCGCCAGTTGTCGAGGGTGAACTCGTCGAAGTCGTACGACAGGCGGTTGGCGGGGCGGTTGAAGGAGAGGGCGGCGACCACGGCGACCGGCAGGAGGAGGTAGCCGAGCACCAGCAGCGCCACGCCCGTCACCCAGCGCCCGGCCAGCCGGCGCAGGAACCGCGCCGCCACGACGGCCCCTCGTCGGCGCGCCCGCGGGCTCTGCTTCGCCGTACCCCTCGCGCTCACCGGGCCGCCTCCGTGCCGGTCCGGCGCAGGTAGCCGAAGACCACCGCGAGGATCGCCGCCATCAGCAGGAACGACAGCGCCGCGCCCTGCGGGTAGTCCAGCCGGACCAGGAACGCCGAGTCGATGACGTTGCCGATCATGTACTCGTTGGGGGTGCCGAGCAGTTCGGCGTTGATGTAGTCGCCGCTGGCCGGGATGAAGAACAGCAGCGTGCCGGCGACCAGGCCGGGCATGGACAACGGCAGCGTGACCCGGCGGAAGGTCCGCCACGGGCCGGCGTAGAGGTCGCTGGCCGCCTCCAGCAGCCGGGGGTCCAGCCGCTCCAGGCTCGCGTACAGCGGCAGCACCAGGAAGGGCAGGAAGTTGTACGTCAGGCCGAGCACCACCGCGACGGGGGTGGCCAGCAGCCGGCCGTCGGGGGCGAGCAGGTGTACGTCGCGCAGCAGCCCGACGAGCCAGCCGTTGTCGGACAGGATCGTCTTCCAGGCCAGCGTGCGCACCAGGAAGCTGGTGAACATCGGCGCGACCACGCAGACCAGCAGCAGGTTGCGCCACCGGCCGGCCTTCTGCGCGATCGCGTACGCCAGCGGGTAGCCGGCCAGCAGCGCCAGCACCAGCGCGGCTCCGGCGTAGCCGAAGGACCGGCCGAACTGCGGCCAGTACGCGGCGAGCGCGTCGGGATAGTTGCCGAAGGCCCACGTCATGGCGTACCCGGTGGCGAGCGAGCCGGCGGGGTCGTAGAGGCTGGCGGCGGCGAGTTGGAGCAGCGGCACCGCGAAGAAGAGGCACAGCCACGCCGCCGCAGGCAGCAGCAGCAGGTACGGCAGCAGCCCCTGCCGCCCCGGCCGGCGGCGCGACGCGGGTCCTGTCCGCCGCCCCGGCCCGGTGGGCAGGTGCGCGGGGGCGCTCACGTCGCCCCGCCCGCACCGCGCCGGCTGGTTCGCCCGCTCACGAGGGGGCGCCCACGGGCTCGTCCCGCGTCGGCGCCCTCCGGTGCTCGTCGCCGGGCTCCCGGGGCAGCAGGAAGGCGTGCCCCGGGTCCCAGTACGCCACCGCCTCCGCGCCGACGGGCAGCGCGGCGGTCGCGCCGCTGTTGGCCACGAAGGCCGTCAGCTCCCCGCCCCAGCCGGTGCGCAGCAGGTACTGGGTGCTCACCCCCACGTAGGAGGCGTCGGTGACGACACCGGTGACGTGCTGGCACCCGGCGGGGACCTGGTCGACGGAGTCGACCAGACGCAGCTTCTCCGGGCGTACGCCGAGGTGGACCGGCCCCCGGTCGACCCGGGCGCGGCCCGCGGGCACCGAGAGGCGACGGCCGTGCGCCGACACCGCCACCTCACCGCCGCCCGCGCCGGCCGCCTCGCCGGCGAGCAGGTTGGACTGGCCGAGGAAGTTCGCCACGAACGCCGTGGCCGGGTATTCGTAGAGGTCGGTGGGCGCGCCGAGCTGCTCGATCCGCCCGGCGTTCATCACCGCGACGGTGTCGGCCATCGTCATGGCCTCCTCCTGGTCGTGGGTGACGTGCACGAACGTGATGCCGACCTCGGTCTGGACGCGCTTGAGTTCGATCTGCATCCGCCGGCGCAGCCGCAGGTCCAGCGCGCCGAGCGGCTCGTCGAGCAGGAGCACCTGCGGGCGGTTGACCAGGGCGCGGGCCAGCGCGACGCGCTGCTGCTGCCCGCCGGAGAGCTGGGCGGGTCGGCGGTGGCCGTGGTCGTCGAGCTGCACCAGCGCCAGCATCGCCATGACCTCGTCGTCGACGGAGCGGATCCCCCGCCGACGCAGGCCGAACGCCACGTTCTCGAAGACGTCCAGGTGCGGAAAGAGCGCGTAGCTCTGGAAGACGGTGTTCACCGGCCGCCTGTGCGGGCGCAGCCGGGTGACGTCCCGTTCGCCCAGCAGCACCCGCCCGGCGGTCGGCTCCTCCAGGCCGGCGATCATCCGCAGGGTGGTGGTCTTGCCGCAGCCGGACGGGCCGAGCAGGGCGAAGAAGGAGCCCTGCCGGACGGTCAGGTCGAGGTCGTGCACCGCGGTGACCGCGCCGAACCGCTTGGTGAGGTCGGCCAGCCGCAGGTCACCGGCCGGGGTGTCGCGTGCCGCAGTCATTCCCACGATGCCACTCACGCCCCGATGACCTGCTGGAACTTGCTCTCATACTCGCGTTCCCGCTTCTCGTCCAGCGCCATGAAGACCTTCGACCTCGACAGCATGGCGTCGTCGGGGAAGATCAGCGGGTTGGCGGCCAGCGCCGGGTCGATCTTCTCCATCTCGGCCTGGGCGCCCCGGACCGGGCAGATGTAGTTGACGAACGCGGCGAGCCGGGCGGCGACCGCCGGCTCGTAGTAGTGGTCGACGAGCTGCTCGGCGTTGCCCTTGTGGGTGGCCTTGTTCGGCACCACCACGTTGTCCGACCAGATCATCGCCCCGGATTCGGGCACCACGAACCTGATCTTGTCGTCGTCGAAGCCGAGCTGGACGGCGTCGCCGGACCAGCCGACGCACGCGGCGATGTCGCCCCGGGCGAGTTCCGGCGCGTAGTCGTTGCCGGTGAACCGGCGGATCTGGCCTGAGTCGACGGCCTTCCTGAGCTTGGCGAGGGCGTCGTCGAACTGGGCGCCGGTGAAGTTCGCCGGGTCGTGGCCGTTCGACTGGAGCAGCAGGCCCATGGTGTCCCGCATCTCGGACAGCACGGTCACCCTGCCCTTGAGGTCTGCGCGGGTGAGCAGCTCGTCCACGGTCCGGATCTCCCTGGTCACCCTGCCGTTGTAGGCGAGGCCGGCCAGGCCGGACTGCCACGGGATGGCGAGCTGGTCCTCGGCGTCGAAGGAGCGGCCGCGCAGCGAGGGCAGCAGGTTGGCCTGGACGTTGGGCAGCCTGGACCGGTCGAGCTTCTGGACCCAGCCGAGCCGGATCATCCGCGCCGCCATCCAGTCACTGAGGACCATGATGTCGCGCCCGGTCGACCGGCACCCCGCGAGCTGGTTCTGCACCTTGCCGAAGAACTCGTTGTTGTCGTTGATGTCCTCGGTGTAGGCGACCCGGATGCCGGTCTCGGCGACGAACGCGTCCAGGGTCGGCCGCTTGGCGGAGTCGGCGTCGTCCACGTCCATGTACTGGGGCCAGTTGGAGAACGTCAGCGTCTTCTCGGTTCCGGACAGGTCCTCGCTGACGCAGCCGGCCTCGGTCCGGGCGGCGCCCCTGGTGCCGCAGCCGGCCAGCGAGCCGCCCGTCCCGAGCAGCGCCGCCGAGCCGAGGGCGCCGGTCAGCAGTGCGCGCCGGGTCACGGGGCGAACGGGAGTTCGCATGTGACGACTCCTCGAGATCATCGTCGGCGGCAGGCGGAAGTGGCGCGCCGACGGGACGTCAGGTGCGGGGAACGACAGATCTTGACATGAGGCGACCGCGACGAGGGACGGGGGTCAGCGCGCGCGTGGGTCGGTCAGCGCGCGGGGGTGGTCGGCGCGCGAGCGGCGTGCGGGCAGCCGCGGCGGTCGTCCGGCTCAGGGTGCGCGCGCGGGCGTGCGCCCGGGCGCCACCCGCCGGCGCAGCACCACCTCGTCGACGACGGCGACGAGCTGGGACGGGGCGTCCCGGGCCAGGATCGCCTGCCGGGCCAGCCGGCCGCCCACGATCTCGTCCACCTCGGCCGCCGGGAGCAGGCCGCCGGTCGCCAGCACCGCGCGGGCGTACGCCTCGGTCTGGAGCAGGCCCGGCACCAGCGACGGCTCGTACGACCTGATCGAGACGGCGTCCTGCTCCAGCTCGACCCACGGCCGGAACCAGGGCAGGTCTCGGCGGCGGAACGGCTCGGGCCACAGCTCGGCGGGGTCGCGCCCGAGGACCTCGGCGACGGCGAGCCGGGTCCCGGGGTGCGGGATCCGGCCCGCCGCGAGCCACCGTCCCGCCGTCTTCGGGTCGACGCCCACCTTCTCCGCCAGCGACTCGGCGGTCTCGCCCTTCTCGGCCATCGCCACCCGCAGTACCTCGTTCACCATCCGCCTCCCGCGCCCACGATCACGCTGGGGCGCACGGTAGCCACGCTGCGTGCCCTTGTCGTGGCGTTGCCGGTGTGTCGCGGCGGGATCTGTTTCGCGCACCCGAGGTGGCGGACGACCGCCCGGAAAAGGCCCTGGAGATGCCCGCGCGGGCCCTCTTCCCCGGCGCCCGTGACCGCCGCCGGGGAGGCGGGTCAGTGGTTCGGGGGGATGACGCGGAGGTGACCCCGGCGGCCCGTCTGGGGAGTCGGGTTGGTGTTCTGGTCGTCCTCGGGCGGGCGCGGGGCCACCGGACGGGCGGCCTCGCGGACGGCCTCGGCCAGGGCGACCAGATCGTCGGTCGTGGGCGGCGGGGGCTCGAACTCACCCTCGTGCCGGACGACGTCCCAGCCACGCGGCGCCGTCAGGCTCCGGGCGTGCGGTTCACACAGGTCGTACGTGTGCGGCTCGGCGAACGCCGCCAACGGGCCGACCACCGCTGTCGACTCGTTGTAGACATAGGTCAGCGTGGCGACCGCTTGCCGGGGGCAGCCGTTACGGGAGCAGCGCCGTGGTGACCTCACGGCGGCAGGGTATCTCCATTACCGGGTCCGGCGCACTGCTTCGCGTTGCGACACGCCCGTCACGGTGATCACAATTCGACCGGTGTGGACGCGCCGCGCCGCGCCGGTGGCGCTGCCGCAGGCCAGGTCGGTGCGGGCGCTAACCTTGCCCTCATGACGAGCCCGGAACACCGCCGCCCCGGCCCCGGCCGGCGCGCGCACCGCGACCGGCACGGGCGCGGCCTGCGCGGGCGGCTGGTGCCGGCGACGGTGCCGTTGGCGCGTACGAAGGCGGAGATCTTCGACGACCTGGTGCTGGACACCGTCGAGACCCTCGAACGGCGGTTCGCCAAGGAGCTGGCCGGCGTCGAGTTCGCCGTGGAGGACGTGCCGCCGGACCTCAACGTCTACGACTCCGACGTGCTGGAGGACGGCGAGGTGCCGCTCGCCCGGCTGCTGCCCGGCCGGCCCGGCCGGCAGGAGGTCCCGCCGCGGATCGTGCTCTACCGCCGGCCGTTGGAGTTCCGTGCGATGGACCGCGAGGATCTCGCGGATCTCGTGCACGATGTGATCATCGAACAGGTGGCCAATCTGCTCGGGGTGGACCCCGACGAGTTGGCCTGAGCCGGGCGGCCCCCACCGCCCCGGCCCGGCAACGCTCAGGCGGCCCGCCGCTTGAGCTTGCGCCGCTCCCGCTCCGAGAGCCCGCCCCAGATCCCGAACCGCTCGTCGTGACCGAGAGCGTATTCGAGGCATTCCGTCTTCACCTCACAGCGCGAGCAGATCCGCTTCGCCTCGCGGGTCGAGCCGCCCTTCTCGGGAAAGAACGCCTCCGGATCGGTTTGGGAGCAAAGCGCCCGCTCCTGCCACTCCGGCGCGTTTCCGAGCAGGTCGGCCACCTCAAGCTGGCCGTCCATCAGATGCCTCCTTGTCGCGCACCGGCGTCATCGCCGCTGCAACCCCCCACGCGGAAGGCGTGCTTGTCCGTACGGTCCCGATTCGTTGCGTTCCGTGCGAACAACCCCATTCAAATTACACGCGTGTAATACGTGCGCCGTCAAGCCGCACTTGATAATGGAGTCGCCCTCCCGACAACACTCCGGACGGTCACCCGACCACCCGGCCTCGCAACCTGCCCTATCGATTCAGACCCCGGCCGAGTAACGCCCTCTCCGGCGAGTTGCCCGAGTTTTCTCGCGTGGCGCTTCCCCGCCGAGCCGCCAGGGAAGGGCGGTGAAGGCGTCCGGAAGTCACCCACCACGATTGGTTGATCTTGGTGGGGCACAGGTTAACCCGAGTTGGCGCGGACCGCGCGTCGAGTGCGAGCGGTCGGCGAAACCGCGCCCACGATGTGGACGGACGGCGGCGGCGCCACGACCCCCACCGACCCCGGAGCGGCCGCCGACACGCTGCTGGGTCCGACGGATCCGCCGGTCGGTCCACAGTCGACGGAAAACCCGCCGGACGCATTCCGACCGTCCCACCAAGCGGTACGCCCCGGCCGCCGGGACCGCCGGGCGCGAGGCGGGGGCGGGCACGCTACGGCCGAGGGTCGCCGTACGCCGTCGTGCGCCGGCGGGCCGGTCGGCCGGCGGCCGCCGCAATGGCGACCAACTGCTCCTCCGTACGCGCCGAGCCGTTGCCCGAGCCGGCCATCCGGGAGATCGTCTCCTCCATCAGCGTGCCGCCCAGGTCGTTGCAGCCGCCCCGCAGCATCGCCGCCGTGCCCTCGTCGCCGAGCTTCACCCACGAGCACTGGATGTTGTCGATCCGGCCGTGCAGCAGCAGCCGGGCCATGGCGTGCACGACCCGGTTCTCCCGCCACGTCGGCCCCGGGCGCGCGATGCCGGCCAGGTAGATCGGCGCGTTCGTGTGCACGAACGGCAGCGCCACGAACTCGGTGAACCCGCCCGTACGGTCCTGCAGCCCCGCCAGCACCCGGAAGTGCGCGAGCCACTGTGCGGGGTGGTCCACGTGGCCGTACATCATGGTGGAACTGGACCGGATGCCCAGCTCGTGGGCCGTGCCGACCACGTCGACCCAGGCGGCGGCCGGCAGTTTGCCCTTGGTGAGCACCCAGCGCACGTCGTCGTCGAGGATCTCCGCGGCGGTGCCCGGGATGGTGTCCAGCCCGGCCTCGCGCAGCCCGGTCAGCCACTCCCGCACCGACACGCCGGCCTTGGCGGCGGCGGTGACGATCTCCATCGGCGAGAACGCGTGCACGTGCATCCCCGGCACCCGCGCCTTGATCGCCCGCACCAGGTCGGCGTAGACGGTCACCGGCAGCTTCGGGTCGATCCCGCCCTGGAGGCAGACCTCGCTGGCGCCGGCCGCCCACGCCTGCTCGGCCCGGTCGGCGACCTGCTCCACGGAGAGCCGGTACGCGTCGGCGTCGCGCTCCCGCTGGGCGAAGGCGCAGAACCGGCAGCCGACGTAGCAGACGTTGCTGAAGTTGATGTTGCGGTTGACCACGTACGTCACGTCGTCGCCCACCGCCGCCCGGCGGACGTCGTCGGCGAGGCGGCACAGCTCGTCCAGCGCCGGCCCGTCGGCGGCGAACAGCGCCAGCGCGGCGTCGGCGTGCCGGGGCTCCAGCAGCGCCGCCGGGTCGTCGGCCGCCAGCCGCAGCCCCGCCCGCAGGTCACCGTCGGTCCCCGCCCCGCCCCCGGCGGTGATCTTGCCGGCCACCTCGGCCCAGTCGCCGTAGACGTGGTCGAAGTCGCCGCGCCGGTCGCCGGTCCGCCCGGTGGTGTCGATGGTGGCGTGCAGGTCGGTCCGGCCGCCGTACGTCTCGTCGGGCTCCTGCCAGGGCCGGCCCACCGGCCGGGCCTCCTCGACGGCCAGCCCCGTCGCCGGGTCGGCCAGCGCGCCGACATGCGGCAGCAGGCGGGGGTCCAGCCACGGATCGCCGGCCCGCACGTACTCGGGATAGATCGTCAGCCGCTCGCGCAGGGTGAAGCCGGACTTCTCCGTGTGCCGGGCCAGCTCGTCGATCTGCGGCCAGGGGCGCTCCGGGTTGACGTGGTCCGGGGTCAGCGGGGAGACCCCGCCCCAGTCGTCGATGCCGGCGCGCAGCAGCAGGTCGTACTCGCCCGCGATGAGGTTCGGCGGGGCCTGGATGCGGGCCTTCGGCCCGAGCAGCACCCGGGCCACCGCCACCGTGGCCGCCAGGTCGTGCAGCTCCGCGTCGGGCATCCCGCGCATCGCCGTGTCCGGCTTCGCGCGGAAGTTCTGCACGATCACCTCCTGGAGGTGGCCGTACTCGCGGTGCGCGCGGCGGATCGCGAAGATCGCGTCGACCCGCTCGGCGGGGGTCTCGCCGATGCCGATCAGGATGCCGGTGGTGAACGGCACGCCGACGCGGCCCGCGTCGTCGAGCACCCGCAGCCGTACCGCCGGCTCCTTGTCCGGCGAGCCGAAGTGCGGGCCGCCCGGCTCCGACCACAGCCGCGTCGCCGTGGTCTCCAGCATCATCCCCATGCTCGGCGCGACGGGCTTGAGCCGCTGCAACTCCGACCAGGAGAGCACGCCCGGGTTGAGGTGCGGCAGCAGCCCGGTCTCCTCCAGCACCGCCACCGCGCAGGCGCGCAGGTAGTCGAGCGTGGAGTCGTAGCCGCGCTCGTCCAGCCACCGCCGGGCCGCCGACCAGCGTTCCTCCGGCCGGTCGCCGAGCGTGAACAGGGCCTCCTTGCAACCCTGGGCGGCGCCCGCCCGGGCGATGGCGAGGACCTCGTCCCGGTCGAGGAAGGCCGCCGGCAGCCGGTGCGGCACGGTCGCGAAGGTGCAGTAGTGGCACCGGTCCCGGCACAGCCGGGTGAGGGGGATGAAGACCTTCTTCGAGTACGTGACCACGCCCGGCCGCCCGGCCTCGCGCAGCCCGGCGTCGCGCACGGCGCCCGCCACGTCGAGCAGCTCGTCCAGCGCCCCGCCCCGGGCGGCCAGCAGCGCGGTGGCCTCGTCGACGTCGAGCACGCGTCCGGTCGCGGCCCGGCGCAGTGCCCGCCGCACGCTCGCGTCGGTCGGGCCGGGCACGGTGCGATCAACCATCCGCCCAGCCTAAGCGCTGATCCGCCCCGTCCCGCCCCGCCCACCCGGCCCGCGACGTGAGCCAGCGCACCCCGCGGGGCGCGGCGGCGGGTCGCCGCGGCGGCACCGGGTGCCGCCCGGGTGCCGGGTGCCGCCCGGGTGCCGGGTGCCGCCCGGGTGCCGGGTGCCGCCCGGGTGCCGGGTGCCGCCCGGGGGTGGAGTGCCGCCCGGGGGTGGGGTGTGCAGCGGGCGGGTGGAACGGCGAGCGCCCCGCACGAGGTGCCGTGCGGGGCGCT
>NZ_JBAKHL010000093.1:0-19964 GCF_036902715.1 Micromonospora sp. CPCC 205546 | reverse complement strand
CGCGCAGGGCGGCGGCGCGGCCGGCCCGGGGCGCGTCGACGAGGCCGGTCGCGTGCGCCGCGAGCGCGACGGCGAGCAGCGCCACGGCGGCGAGCGCGGCACCGGCGAGCAGCCCGGCGGGGCGGTCGGCGAACAGGGTCAGGTGCGCGAGGGCGTACGCCCACATCCCCAGCACGATCCCCAGCGGCCCCGGCACGTCGACCAGCCTAGGACCCGCTGTCACGCCACCCGACCCGTTCGCGCGACAACCCCGCGCACCCGCCCCGACCCCGGCCCGGGCGGTCGGGCGACACGCCGGTCCGCGTTTCCGCGCCTGCGTACGGTGGGTAACCACTGACCGACCCGGCGCGGACGGACCGCCGTCGGGGTGGAACGGACGGTGGTGGCGATGACCGGCCAGGTGGTGGAAGCTCCGAGCGGGACGGCTCAGGAAACCGACCTGCTCACGGTGGGCGTCGAGGAGGAGTTCCTGCTCGTCGACCCGCACACCGGAGCCGCGGTGCCCGCCGTCGACCTCGTCATGGAGCAGGTGCCGCCCGAGCTGCGCGGTCAGGTGGAGCGGGAGTTCCAGACCAGCCAGATCGAGATCGGCAGCCCGCCCGGCCTGGAACTCTCCTCGATCCGGCACTCACTCGGCGTGTTGCGGGCGGCGCTCGCCGACGCGGCCGAGCGGGCCGGCGTACGGCTGCTGGCCATCGGCACCGGGCCGGTCGACGGCCCGGTGCCCCCGGTGGTCGACAAGCCCCGCTTCGACCGGATGATCGAGCGGTTCCGCCTGCTGGTCCCCGGCCCCGGCAACAACGGCATGCACGTGCACGTCGGGGTGCCCGACCCGGAGACCGGGGTGCAGGTGCTCAACCACGTCCGGCCCTGGCTGCCGGTGCTGCACGCCGCGACCACCAACTCCCCCTTCGCCCGGGGCGAGGACACCGGGTACGCGAGCTGGCGGTCGGTGGAGTGGGAGCGCTGGCCGTCGGTGGCGCCCACCCCGTTCCTGGAGTCGCACGAGCACTACGAACGGCTGATCGGGCAGCTCATCGCCAGCGGGGTGATGCTCGACGAGGGGATGCTCTACTGGTACGCCCGCCTGTCGGCCAAGTACCCGACGGTGGAGATCCGCATCGGCGACGTCTGCCCGTCGGTGGACGACGCGGTGCTCGTCGCCGCCCTCGTCCGGGCCATGGTGGCGACCGCGATGGACGACATGGCCGCCGGCCGGCCGGCCCTGCGCACCGACCACCACCTGCTGGTCGCCGCGCACTGGCGGGCGGCGCACGACGGGCTGGAGGGCGAGGGCGTCGACCTGACCGACGGCGAGCTGCGCCCGGCCTGGGAGCTGTTCGACCAGCTCGTCGAGCGGCTGCGCCCGGCGCTGGAACGCCACGGCGACCTCGACGAGGTGACCGGCCTCGTCGACGGGCTGCGCCGGCACGGCACCGGGGCGGCCCGGCAGCGCGCCGTCTTCGCGCGTACCGGCAGCCTGGTGGACGTGGTGGAGGACGTCGCGCGGCAGACCCGCGGCGCCGACCGCTCGTGACAGGATGGTGCCCGTGGCGCAACGGCTGATCGTCATCGGTGGGGACGCCGCGGGGATGTCGGCGGCGTCCCAGGCGCGGCGCCGCCGCGACCGCGGCGACCTGGAGATCATCGCCTTCGAACGGGGGCACTTCACCTCGTACTCGGCGTGCGGCATCCCGTACTGGATCAGCGGGCTGGTGCCCGAGCGGGACCAGCTGATCGCGCGCGATCCGGAGACGTTCCGGGAGAAGTTCGACATCGACGTCCGGCTCCGGCACGAGGTGACAGCCATCGACCTCGACCGGCGCGAGGTCCTCGCGCGGGACCTCGACGGCGGCGGCGAGGCGCGGGAGCGCTTCGACACCCTGATGTACGCCACCGGGGCGGTGCCGAAGAAGCCCGGCTGGGCGGACACCGACGCCGGCGGCGTCTTCGGCATGCAGACCCTCGACGACGGCGCCGCGCTGCGCGACTGGCTGGAGGCCGAGCCCCGGCCGCGCCGGGCGGTGGTGATCGGCGGCGGCTACATCGGGGTGGAGATGGCCGAGGCGCTGATCCAGCGCGGGCTCGCCGTGACCCTGGTCGAGCAGGCCGAGCAGCCCATGGCCACCGTGGACCCGGACATGGCCGAACTGGTCACGGACGCCATGCGCGGCATCGGCGTCACCATCCGCACCGGCCTCGGGGTGACCGGCCTGGAGGAGACCGACGGCCGGGTGTCCGCCGTGGTCACCGCCGAGGGGCCCATCCCCGCCGACGTGGTCGTCCTCGGTCTGGGCGTACGCCCCAACACCGCGCTCGCGGAGGCCGCCGGCCTGCCGCTCGGCACCACCGGCGGGATCCGGGTGGACCGCCGGATGCGGGTGCAGGGGGTGCCGGACGTCTGGGCCGCCGGTGACTGCGTGGAGACCGTGCACCGGGTCACCGGGCTGCCGGTGCACGTGCCGCTGGGCACCCACGCCAACAAGCAGGGCCGGGTCGCCGGCATCAACATCGGCGGCGGGTACGCCACCTTCGCCGGGGTGATCGGCACCGCCGTCACCAAGGTCTGCGAGCTGGAGGTCGGGCGCACCGGGCTGCGCGAGAAGGACGCCGCGGCGGCGGGGTTCGAGTTCGTCTCGGTGATCGCCGAGTCCACCAACCGCGCCGGCTACTACCCGGGCGCCCGGTCCATGACGGTCAAGCTGATCGCGGAGAAGCCCAGCGGGCGGCTGCTCGGGGCGCAGATCGTCGGCTGGTCCGAGGCGGCCAAGCGGATCGACACCCTCGCGGTGGCGCTGTGGAACGGCATGACGGTGGACGACATGACCGCGCTCGACCTCGGCTACGCCCCGCCGTACGCACCGGTCTGGGACCCGGTGCTGGTCGCCGCCCGCAAGGCCGTCGACGCCCTGGCCGCCGTCGGCCGCTGAGGCGGAAACGCCCTCCGCGCATCCGCGTGGGGCTTTGTCGGGGGTGGCGGTTAGCGTGTGCCCGCTGTCGCCGCGCCGGCCGTGTCAGGCCGGTCGCTGACCCCTCGGAGGGCCCCATGTCGCAGGAGACGACCTACCTCGAACTGTCCGAATCGGACGGTGCGCACAAGTTCTACGAGGTCGTCGTCGACGACTGCGCGCTGACCGTCCGCTATGGCCGGATCGGCGACCAGGGCCAGGTCAAGACCACGGCCTACGCCGACAACGTGAAGGCCCGCGCGGCGGCGGCGAAGAAGATCGGCGAGAAGGTCCGCAAGGGATACGCCCCGGCCGTGCCGGGGGTGCGGCAGAAACGCGCCGTCTCCCGACGGCAGATCGTCAGCACCCGCTCCACCGCCCGCACCGCCCCGGTGCTGTGGCGCTACGACTCGGGCGCCCCCGCCTTCGGCATCTTCGTCGACGGGCAGAGCTGCATGGTCGGCAACGAGCGCGGGGTCATCACCACGCTCGGCCACGACGCCCGGGTGCTCAACCAGGTCCGCCTCCCCGAGGGGGTGAAGTGCATCGTCGCCGACGACGCCTGGATCTACGCGGGCTGCGACGACGGCAACGTCTACGACCTGTCCGGCAAGGTGCCCCGGGTGGCCTACGAGATCGCGCCGGAGATCGACATCTACTGGCTGGACATCCACGACGGGGTGCTGGGCGTCTCCGACGCGGGCGGCGGCATCGTCGCCGTCGACCACGAGGACGAGTTCCTCTGGCGCCGGCAGGGCCGGGGCCGGTCGGCGTGGATGGTGCGTTGCGACGCCGAGGCGCTCTACCACGGCCACTCGCAGGGGGTGACCGGCTACGACTGGCGAACGGGTCAGGAGTTGTGGCACACCCGCACCGGATCGGTGCTCTTCGGCTGGCAGGAGCCCGGCGCGGTGTTCGCGGGCACCGGCACCCGGGAGGTGGTGCGCCTGGCGAAGGACGGCCGAGTCGAGCGCACCTACCGCTGCGACGCCCCGGTCTTCTCCTGCGCCACGGCCGAGGGCGGCCGGTACGTCTTCGCCGGCGACAGCCAGTCCTCGATCTACTGCTTCGACGCGGCGGGCAACCGGCTGTGGAAGCTCGGCACCGGCTGCGGCTCGGCCTACTCGATGCAGTACCACGAGGATCGTCTCTACGTGGTCACCACCGGCGGCCACCTGGCCTGCATCGACGCCAGCGAGCCGGCGATCCGGGCGGCGGAGGCCGGCAGCGTGCCGGAGGTGGTCGACGTCAAGGCCCCGCCCCGGATGCCGGAGCCGGCGGCCTGGACGACGGTCGAGGTGACCAGCGACGTCGACGGCGGCGTGGTCGTGCAGTGCGTCGAGGACCGGGGCCGGCTGCGGGTGCATGTGGTCTCCCCCGGTTTCCACCGGGACTGGTCCGTGCAGTTCCCGAAGGGCATCCGCGAGCCGGGCGCGCGCTACCTGGTCACCCAGGTCCGCGAGTCCGGCCGGGGCGGCTTCTACCGCGCCCACGGTGACATCCGCCGCCTCCGCTGACCGCGCTCCCACACCCCACCCCACTCTCCGCCACCGGCACCGCCCCTCCCCCGGTGCGGGTCGGTGATCAAGAGGTTCGCGTCCGGTTCGATCTCCGGGACGGACCCGAACCTCTTGATCACCGGCGGATGGGTGGGGCGGGGAAATCGGTGGCGCGGGGTGGGCGGGCGCTGGTCCAGGATGGACGGGTGGATTCCGAACTCCTGATCCCGGACGGGCTGGGGTGGGTGCGGGGCGTGCCGGCCGGGCGGGAGTGGCTGGCGGCGCTGCCGGAGCGGCTGGCCGCCTGCGCCGCGCGCTGGTCGCTGCGGCTCGGGCCGCCCTTCCCGTACGCCTTCGCGTCGCTGGCTCTGCCGGCCGAGTTGCCCGACGGCACGCCGGCGGTGCTCAAGCTGCAGTACCCGGACCCCGACAGCGTGCACGAGGCCACGGCGCTGGAGCACTGGGCCGGGGTGGGAGCGGCCCGGCTGCTCGCGCACGATCCGGAGCGGCGGGCGCTGCTGGTCGAGCGGTGCGAGCCGGGTACGCCGCTGCACGCCCTGCCCGCCGACGCGGCGCTGGACGTGGCGGTCGGGCTGCTGCCCCGGCTGTGGCGGCCGGCCGGTCCGCCGTTCACCCCGCTCGCCGACGAGGCCGCCGGCTGGCTGGAGCGGCTGCCGGCCAACTGGGAGCGGGCCGGGCGGCCGTACGAGCGGCGGCTAATCGACGCGGCGCTGGGGCTGCTGGCGGACCTGGTCGGCAGCCAGGGCGAGCAGGTGCTGGTCAACCAGGACCTGCACGCCGGCAACGTGCTGCGGGCGACCCGGGAGCCGTGGCTGCTCATCGACCCGAAGCCGCTGACCGGTGAGCGCGAGTTCGGCGTGGTGCCGCTGGTGCGCGGCGCGGAGCTGGGGCACTCGCCGGACGCCGTCCGGCACCGGCTGGACCGGCTCAGCGCGGAGCTGGACCTGGACCGGGAGCGGGTACGGGGCTGGACGATCGGGCAGACGCTGGCCTGGAGCATCGGCGAGGGGAAGGTCTTCCCCCACCAGGTGGAGGTGGTCCGCTGGCTGCTCGCGGCCGGGTGACCCCTGCGGCGGCGCCCGGGGCGCGGGCGGCGGGCGCAGCCCGGCGCGGAATCGGTGCGGCGCGGCCGAGGAGGGGTCAGCTCCGCTGACAGGTGGGGCACCAGTAGAGGTTGCGGCCGGCCAGTTCGCCCCGGCTGACCGGGTCGCCGCAGACGTGGCAGGGCTCGCCGGGGCGGCGGTAGACGTACACCTCGCCGCCGTGCCGGTCGACGCGGGCGGGGCGGCCCATCGCCTCGGGCAGGTGCGCGTCGCGGACGGTGTCGATGCGGCCGCGACCGACGGCGAGCCGCATCAGCGCCACCAGGTCGGCCCAGAGCGCGTCCCAACCGGCGCGGGTCAGCCGCCGGCCGGGCATCGTCGGCGGCAGTCCGGCCCGGAACAGCGCCTCGGTGACGAAGATCAGCCCGGTGCCGGCCACCACCGACTGGTCCAGCAGCAGCGCGGCCAGCGGCGTCGGGCTGCGGGAGATCCGGGCGTACGCCCGGTCGGGGTCGGCGTCGGCGCGCAGCGGGTCGGGGCCGAGCCGGCCGCGCAGCGCCGCCACCTCGGGCGGGGTGAGCAGCTCGCAGGCGGTGGGGCCGCGCAGGTCGAGCCAGTGCCGGTCGCTGGTCAGCCGTAGCCGCACCTGGCCGACCGGCTCCGGCGGCTCCCCGGCGCCGTCGGCGAACCTGCCGTAGAGCCCGAGGTGCACGTGCAGGGTCAGCTCGCCCGCGTGATGGTGCAGCAGGTGCTTGCCGTACGCCTCGGTGGCCTCCAGGACCGTGCCGGAGAGGCGGGCCGCGCCCTCGGCGAAGCGGCCCTGCGGGCTGGCGGCGTGCACCTTGTCCCCACCGAACAGCTCGGCGTGCCGCGCCGCCAGGCGGTGGATGGTGTGTCCCTCTGGCACGGGTGCCAAGGATAGTCAGCGCTCCCGGGGTCCAGCGCCGGCGGCGCGCGCCTCGACGACAGTCGACCGATCAGATTCATTGACTTCTATTACGAAGGAATATTAACTGGTTCCCACGGAGGTTCGGACAGGTCCGGGCAATCCGTGACATCAACGCGCCCGTCACCGGCCGGTTCGTGCACGTGCCGCACATCGCCCCCCCACCGCCGCGCGAGAGGAAGTCCCGATGTCCCCCACCCCCGCACCCGCCGCGGCGGGCCACCGCCGACGAGCCCGGCGCCGGGCCGCGTCCGCGGGCCTGCTCGCGCTCTGCACCGCCGTGGCCGCCGCCACGGTCACGCTCCCGGCGCCGGCGTCCGCCGCCAACGAGCCGGTGAACGTCTGGCTGACCACCACCACGGACCCCGGTGGCCGCCAGGTCAGCCGGGGCCTCCAGCAGCAGGCCCCGCTCGCCTTCGCCCCCTCCAGCGGCGGCGCGACGCACACCATCACGGTCAACGAGAACACCCGCTACCAGCAGTTCGAGGGCGGCGGCGCGTCGATCACGGACACCACCGCGTACCTGTTCCGGGGCGGACCGATCAGCGCGACCACCCGCGACGCCGTGATGCGCAAGCTCTTCTCCCCGACCGACGGCATCGGGCTCTCCTTCGTCCGCAACCCCATCGGCGCCTCGGACCTCTCCCGCCCGGGCAACGTCTCCCTCGACGACACCTGCTGCGACCTCAACGACTTCTACACCAACGGCTACGACACCGACGTGCGGCTGCTCACCGCCCAGGCCCGGTCGCTCAACCCGGAACTGCGGGTGAAGGGGGTGCCGTGGAGCGCCCCCGGCTGGATGAAGGACAACGGCCGGATGGACCAGATGGGCTGGCTCAAGTGGGAGTACTACCCGATGTACGCCCAGTACCTGGTCAGGTACGTGCAGACCTACCAGGCCGCCGGCATTGCGGTGAACTACCTGTCGGTGCAGAACGAGCCGAACTGCTGCAAGTCCGCCGCGCCGACCGAGATGAACTACCCGGGCATGAGCTGGAACGGGTCGGGGCTGGTCGAGTTCACCAAGAACCACCTCTACCCCGCGCTGCGCGCCGCCGGCCTCAACACCAAGGTCCTCGTGCACGACTGGAACTACGGCGACTACTCCGGTTTCGGGGCGGTGCTGCTGGCCGACCCGGGCATCCGCAACGATCCGCTCTTCGGCGGCATCGCCTGGCACGGCTACTTCGGTGAGCCGACCGTGGGCACCCAGGTGCGCAACCAGTACCCGTCGGTGCGCCAGTTCAGCACCGAGCACTCGGGCGGCACCTGGATCGGCAACCAGCACAACGAGGACCTGGCCGACATCGTCAACTACGCCCGCAACCACAGCAGCAGCCTGGTCAAGTGGAGCCTCGCCCTCAACCAGAACAGGGGCCCGCACAACGGCGGCTGCGACGTCTGCACCGGCCTGGTCACCGTGCAGGAGGGCGGCCCCCGGGCCGGCCAGGTCGACTACACCGTCGAGTACTACACCACCGGGCACCTGACGAAGTTCGTCCGGCCCGGCGCGTACCGGATCGACTCGACCGCCAACGGCGCGGTGCAGAACGTGGCGTACGTGAACCCGGACGGGTCCAAGGCGCTCATCGCGCACAACGGCGGCACCGGCAGCCAGTCGGTCAAGGTCGTCTGGGGCGGGCAGTCCTTCACGTACTCGCTGCCGGCCCGGACCACCGCCACCTTCACCTGGTCGGGCAGCCAGTCCGGCGGCGGCGGGCGGACCGGCCCGGTCGTCGGCCTGGCCGGCAAGTGCCTCGACGTCGCCGGGGCCAACAGCGCCGACGGCACCGCCGTCCAGCTCTACGACTGCAACGGCAGCGCCGCGCAGCAGTGGACGCTCGGCGGCGACGGCACCATACGGGCCCTGGGCAAGTGCCTGGACGTGCGGGACAACGCCACCGCCGACGGCGCCCGCACCCAGCTGTGGACCTGCACCGGCGCCGCGAACCAGCGGTGGACCGCGACGGCGGCCCGCGACCTGGTCAGCGCCAGCGCGAACAAGTGCCTGGACGTGGTGGACAACAACTCGGCAAACGCGACACCGACGCAGGTCTGGACGTGCACCGGCGGCGCGAACCAGAAGTGGACGGTGCCCGCCTGACGCGCCTCGGCCCGGCGGGGGTGCTGCCCGGCGGTCCGCCGGGCAGCACCCCCGCCGTTTCGGTCGACCCGCTGCCGGGAAGAACTGTCGGGACAGGCCGGCCGCCGCGCCCCCCGGAACGGCCACGCCAGCACAGGGAGGGCACCGCGATGGACCACCGCATCCCCCGGCACCCCGCCAGCAGACTGCGGCGGTCCACCGCCCTCGGTGTGTCGTTGCTCGGTGCCGTCGGCCTCGGCGGCGGCTGCACCGCCCCGGCCGACGACCAGGGTCGGAGCGCGGCACCCACGCCCTCGGCGACCGTGTCGACGCCCTCCGCGACGGCACCCACGCCCTCGCCCACCGGGCGGACGCGGGTGACCATTCCCACCTCGGCCTTCCTCGACCTGCCACCGGAGCTCCGGAAGTCGCCCCGGGCGGCGACGCCCGTCGCGAACGCCCTGCCCAAGCTGTGCGACGAGGAGTTCGGCACCGGCGGTCGGGCGGTGACCGCGAGCGCCTCGATGATGAACGTCTACAAGCAGATCGGGGACCCGCCGGAGAACGTGCCGTACGGCACGGTCACGCAGACCATCTTCAGCTTCGAGGGTGAGGGCGCCTCGGACTACCTGCGGCGGCTGCGCGGCTCGCTCGGCTCGTGCCCGTCCTTCCGCCGGTCGGGGGCCACCGTCGACGTCCGGACCCGCCCGCTGCCCGGCGTCGGCGACGAGGCCCTGCTCGTGACCCAGACCTGGCCGCAGACGGACCTGCAGGGCAACCGCACCGGCGGCGACGCGGTCACCCAGATCGCCGTGATCCGTGTCGACGACGTCACGACGGTGCTCCACGACCAGGGCTGGGAAGGCACCAGCGGCAGCCCGGACCTCATGGACGACTTCACCCGCGCCGCCGTCCGCGCCCTCGACACCTGGCGGCGGTAGGCCGCTGCGCCCGGCCGCACGGGAATGTCCTTCGCGCCGGCCCGGCCCCATCGCCGCGCGCGGCCCCGGTGTCGGGCGACGACCGCCTGGGTATTGCAGAGGCGTACCGCGTGGGCGGCGTCGTTGCATCGGCGACCACGCATTCATGAGGAGGTGTGTGGTGGTGAAGATTCCCTCGCTGTCCCGCCGGTCGGAAGAGACACCGGCACGGGACGAGAACCTCGACGGCCGCGTCGACGACCGCGACGCTTCCGGCCAGACCGGCCGGGACGGCGCGACACGGGCCGACGCGGACGGCGGCGACGGGCCCAGCCGTCCGGTGGTCACCGACCGGGACGGTGAGCAGACGACCTACCGCAGCAGCGCCGCGCCCGACGGCGCCGGTCGGGACGCCGCCGCCGAGCGGCGGGCGGCCGAGCGGGCGGCCGTCGCCCGGGCCGCCACGGCCCGGCCCACCGACGACGACCACCGGCGTGCGGCCCGGACGACCGAGCCCGACCCGGCGCTCGAACGGACCCTCGACGGTCGGACGACCGATCTGGACCGGAACGCGGCGCTGGGCGCCCGGACGGACCGGGACCGCACCGGGGAACGCCCGCTCGACGGGGACACCGTGGAGCGGCCCGTGGACCGGGACCGCACCGTGCAGCGGCCCGTCGACCGCGACGGTGACGGCGTCCCCGAGCGCGGGCCGGAGCCGGTGGTCGCCGGTCCGAAGCCCCGGGCCAGCATCCTCGCCACGCTGGGTCTGATCGTCGGCGTGGCCGGGGCGCTCTTCGTGCTCACCGGCACCCTCGCCGGGTACGGCATCGCCCTCGGCGCCCTCGGCGCGGTCCTCGCCGTGCTGGGTCTGATGGCCACCCGCCGCCGGCACATCGCCGGCAAGACCGACGCGCTGCTCGGCGTCGCGCTGGGCCTCGGCGCGGTGGTGCTCGGCGTGCTGGCGATGACCGGCCAGTTCGACTGGCCGACCACCGACGGGGACTGGGTGCAGCGGTTCCGCGAGTGGCTTGACTCACAGTTTGTGGACCGCTTCTAGCGGGCACTGTCCGGCTCGCCGGCGATGCGCCGGCAGCGCCGGTGGTTCACCGGCGACGCCCGACCAGCCTGGTGGTTCACCAGCCGGGCGACCCTTTTTCGGGGGCGGCGGTTCGCCGCCCCCGAAGTGTCTTCCGGGGCCCGGATCCCCGCGCGATGCGTCGACACGCGACGATACGCAACGAACCGTCGTCAAAGGTGTCCCACACGCAACGATTCGTCGTCCTGCGCAACTTCCAGCGGTGGATTCCACCATCGGCGCCGCATAGCGTTGAGCAACGGCGCCAGCCCGTGTGCCGAAGGTGGCCGGGCGCGCCCGACCCTGGGAGCAGGACAATGACGATGGACGCCACCAGCCAGCGCTTCCTGATGTGCCGGCCGACGTACTTCGCCGTCGACTACGCCATCAACCCCTGGATGGACCCGACCGCGCCGGTCGACGTCGACCTCGCCGTCCGGCAGTGGGAGCAGCTGCGGCAGATCTACCGGGACCTGGGCCACACCGTCGAGGAGATCGCTCCGGTGCCCGGCCTGCCCGACATGGTGTTCGCCGCCAACGGCGGCACGGTGATCGACCACAAGGCGATGGCGGTGCAGTTCCGCGACCCGCAGCGCGCGGACGAGGCCCCCGCCTACCGCGCCTGGTTCGAGGCCGCCGGCTTCGAGATGTACGACCCCAAGCACGTCAACGAGGGCGAGGGCGACATCCTGCTGGCGGGCGACATCCTGCTGGCCGGCACCGGCTTCCGCACCGCGCACGCCTCACACGCGCAACTCCAGGAGGTCTTCGGCTACCCGGTGGTGACCATGCAACTGGTCGACCCGCGCTTCTACCACCTGGACACCGCGCTCACCGTGCTCGACGAGCGGACCGTGGCGTACCTGCCGGAGGCGTTCTCGCCCGGCAGCCGGGCCGTGCTGCGCCGGCTCTTCCCCGACGCGGTGCACGCCACCCTCGCCGACGCCGAGGTCTTCGGGCTGAACGCGGTCAGCGACGGGCGGCACGTGGTGCTGCCGGCGCAGGCCACCGGCCTGGCCGCGAAGCTGCGCGACCGGGGCTACGAGACGATCGGCGTCGACCTCTCCGAGCTGCGCAAGGCCGGCGGCGGACCGAAGTGCTGCACGTTGCGACTCCGTCAGGGAAAGGCTAGCCAGTGATCGACGACATGCTGCGGACGCCGGAGGCGATCCGCGACGCGGAGCGGTGGACCGCGCACAACTACCACCCGCTGCCGGTGGTCATCTCCTCCGCCGAGGGCTGCTGGCTGACCGACGTGGACGGCCGGCGCTACCTCGACTGCCTGGCCGGCTACTCGGCGCTGAACTTCGGCCACCGCCACCCGACGCTGATCGCGGCCGCGCACGCGCAACTCGACCGGCTCACCCTCACCAGCCGGGCGTTCATCCACGACCAGTTCGCCGACTTCTGCCGGGAGCTGGCCGAGCTGTGCGGCAAGGACCTCGTGCTGCCGATGAACACCGGCGCCGAGGCGGTGGAGACCGGCATCAAGGTCGCCCGCAAGTGGGGCTACCAGGTCAAGGGCGTCGCGCCGGGCCAGGCCAACATCGTGGTGGCCGAGGGCAACTTCCACGGCCGCACGACCACCATCGTGAGCTTCTCCACCGACTCCGACGCGCGGGCCGACTTCGGGCCGTACACCCCGGGGTTCACGGTCGTCCCCTACGGCGACCTGGCGGCGCTGACCGCCGCGATCGACGAGAACACCGTCGCGGTGCTGATCGAGCCGATCCAGGGCGAGCAGGGCGTCGTCGTGCCGCCGGAGGGCTACCTGCCGGGCGTACGCCGGGTCTGCACGGAGCAGAACGTGCTCTTCATCGCCGACGAGATCCAGTCCGGCCTCGGCCGGACCGGGGACACCTTCGCCTGCGACCACGAGAACGTCACGCCCGACATGTACCTGCTGGGCAAGGCGCTCGGCGGCGGCATCGTGCCGGTCTCCGCGGTGGCCGCGAACGCCGACGTGCTCGGCGTGCTCAGGCCGGGCCAGCACGGCTCCACCTTCGGCGGCAACCCGCTGGCCTGCGCCGTCGCGACCGAGGTCGTGCGGCTGCTGGCCACCGGCGAGTTCCAGCGCCGCTCGACCGAGCTGGGCGCCCGGCTGCACGCCGGTCTCCGGTCGCTGATCGGCAGGGGTCTCGTCGCGGTGCGGGGCCGGGGCCTGTGGGCCGGCCTCGACATCGACCCGACGCTGATGAGCGGCCGGGAGGCGTGCGAGCGGCTCGCCGAGCGCGGGGTGCTCGCCAAGGACACCCACGGCGCCACCATCCGGCTCGCCCCGCCGCTGGTGATCACCGAGGAGGAGATCGACCACGCGCCCCCCCAGCTCCCCGCCCCCCTGGCCGGCTGACCCCGTACGACGCGGGCGGGCGCCGGGACCACGGCCCCGGCCCCCCCCGTCGTCTCCCCGGCGGATCAGCGGGGCAGGCGCATCGCCATCGTGGGGGCCTCGGCCATGACCGAGGTCGGCGTGTAGGGGGTGCCGCTGGGCAGCTCGTCGGGCCGGCCGATCTGCACCCCGGGATAGAGCTCCACCATGTCGCCCTCGGCCAGCACCCGGGACTGCTGCGGCGCCAGCGGGATCCGGTCGGCCTCCGCCATCGACCCGCCCGGGCGGATGCCCGAGCCGTTGGTGCTCACGTCCGTCACGATCACCTCGCCGACCCGCAGCTCGAACCGGACGTGGCTGCGGCTGATCCAGCGGCGCGCCTCGTCGTTGAGCCACTGCCCCAGGACGATCCCACCGGCCTGCTCGGGCGCCCGGCCCACCACCGCCGGCTGGTCCTCGGTGAGCACGAAGCGGCGGCGGATCAGCCCGCCCACCCGGACGGCGAGGACGGCGCTGCGCGGTCGCGGACCGCCGTCGCCGAGCCGGGTGCCGTGCCGGGGGCAGGTCGGGACGCCGCCGCGCAGCGTGGGCGGCGGCTGGCCGGCGGGGCTGCGCTCCACCACCCGGGACAGGTCGGCGAAGGCCCCGCCGCCCCCGCCACCGCCGAAGAGGGCGCAGCCGGGCTCGGCGCAGCGCCACCGGCGGGCGAGCAGCTTCACGCCGGCCGGTGACCGCTCACCGGCGACGGGGGTGTGCCCGCCGCCGACGTGGGCGATGAAGGCCGGCCCGCCCGCGCCGGGCACCGGGGCGAGCACCCGGCCGGCCTGCTCGACCAGCCACGGGTAGCGACCGCGCAGGCCGTCGGCCCGCACCCGGGTGAGCACCGGCAGCCCGAGCAGGTCGGCCACCTCCAGCATCCGGTCGCCCGGGTTGTCGAGCACCTCGACCAGCCCGTCGTCGGCCCACCGGCGCACCACCATGCGCTCGTTGGAGGTGAGGTCGGCGTCGGAGAGCAGGGCCCGGTGGACCACCGCGTAGACCGGGACGCTGTCCTCCTCCAACTCGCGGGCGAGGGCGTCGATCACCATGCCGAGGCGGAGCAGGCTGGCCGGCCGGCCGCCGTCGAGGTCCTGGTAGCGGATCACCTCGGCCAGGTCGACGACGGCCCGGGCCAGCGACGGGTCGGTGCTGACCCGGCCCTCGATGGCGTCCAGCACCTTGCTGATCTCGAATCTCATCCGACGCTCCCCACGATCTCGTCGATCCGCCGAGCCAGTTCCAGGTCACGCCGGGTGACCCCGCCGGCCGAGTGCGTGACGCACCGGAAGGTCAGGGCCCGCCAGCGGATGTCGATGTCGGGGTGGTGGTCCAGCTCCTCCGCCGTCACGGCGACCCGGTCGACCACCGCGATGGCCTCCGGGAAGCTGGCCAGCTCCACGGTGCGGGTGATCCCTGCGGGGTCTCCCGACCAGCCCGCCAGCCCACCCAGCTCGTCTCGCACCGCCTCGGCGGTGAGCACGTCTGCCATGGGGAGACCCTACCGGGACCGGGCGCGACGACGACGACCAGCGGCGGGAGGTGTGGCCGACCCGGCAGCACGGCGATCCGGGGACCGCCATGGCATAGATGGGCGGCTGTGGACCGGCGGGGTTAGGCTGACCGGCGGCCCGGCCGGGCAAGGCGACCGGTGTCGCCCCCGGCCCACCCTGCGTGAGGAGATTTCCACGATGAACACTCGACGGCTGGCGACCACGGGGGTCGCGCTCGTCGCCGCGCTCGCCCTCGGTCTCACCGGGTGCGGCACGGGGACGGACGCGGACGCTCCGGCCGGCAACGGCGGCGCCACCACCGGGGCGGCGCCGGCCAGCAGCGCCCCCGCCGACGCCCGCGCCGAGCTGGGGGCCGCCGCGCAGAAGCTGACCCAGCAGAGCGTCAAGATGCGGCTCACGTCGCCGGTCGTCAACGGCAGCGGCATGATGGACCCGGCCGCCAAGACCGGTGACATGACGATGAAGATGGGCGCGGAGGGCACCTTCCGCGTCCTGATGCTCGGCAACGACGTCTACCTGAAGGTCACCGGCATGCCGGGGATGCCGAAGAAGTGGATGCACATGGACGCCACCAAGCTCGGCAAGAGCGGCCAGCTCAACCTGATGCCCGACGGCGACCCGGGCGGCGCGAAGCAGATGGTCGACAGCGTGGTGGACGTCGAGAAGACCGGCCCGGGCAGCTACTCGGGCACCCTCGACTACACCCGCACCAAGCCCGACGACAAGGCCATCCAGGCCCTCGGTGACAAGGCCAAGGCCGTCCCGTTCACCGCCAGGGTCGACGACCAGGGCCGGCTCGTCGAGTTCGCCATCGACACCCAGGTGCTGCACGAGTCCCTGGGCACGATGATCACCAACTACTCGGACTTCGGCACCCCGGTCACCGTGCGGAAGCCGGCCGCCGGCGACACGCAGGAGGCCCCGCAGGAGCTGATCGAGTCCATGGGCTCCTGAGCCGAGCCGGTACGCGGACGGGGGCGGCGCCGCCCCCGTCCGCGCGTCGGTCAGCCGCGCAGCGGCCGGCCGACCTCGTGCAGGTGCGCGAGCGCCTGGCGGTACGACTCGACCAGCCCCGTCTCGGCGTACGGGACGCCCTGCTCGGCGCAGTAGGCGCGCACGATCGGCCGGGCCCGGCGCAGGTTGGCCCGGGGCATGTTCGGGAACAGGTGGTGCTCGATCTGGTAGTTGAGCCCGCCCAGGGCGACGTCGACGAGCCGGCCGCCCCGCACGTTGCGGGCGGTGAGCACCTGCTTGCGCAGGAAGTCCAGCTCGTCGTCGGCGGTGGGCATCGGCATGCCCTTGTGGTTCGGGGCGAACGAGCAGCCCATGTAGAAGCCCCACAGCCCCTGGTGCACGGCGACGAAGAGCAGCGCCTTCAGCGGCGACATCACCAGCAGCAGCGCGCCGAGGTAGCCCACGGCGTGCAGGGCCAGCAGCAGCGCCTCGACCCGACGGTGCCGCATCGGCGTGCGGAACCCACCGTCGGAGTCCCGCCCCACGATCGCCTGCACGCTCGCCACGTGCAGGGCGAACCCCTCCAGCAGCAGCATCGGGAAGAACAGCCACGCCTGCCGGCGGGCCAGGCGGCGGCCGAACCCGCGCGTCGCGGCGGCCTGCTCGTACGTCCAGACCAGCGCGCCCGCCCCCACGTCGGGGTCCTCGTCCTCGTGGTTCGGGTTGGCGTGGTGCCGGTTGTGCTTGTCGACCCACCAGCCGTAGCTGAGCCCGACCGCCAGGTTGCCGGTGAGCAGGCCGATGGCCTCGCTCGGCCCGCGCCGCCGGAACATCTGCCGGTGGCCGGCGTCGTGGCCGAGGAACGCGACCTGGGTGGTGGCGACGGCCAGGAAGACGGCCACCAGGAGCTGCGCCCACGAGTCGCCGACCAGCACGACCGCGGCCCAGCCCGCCGCGAAGACGCCCAGCGTGAGCGCGATCCGGGTCACGTACCTTCCCGGGCGCCGCTCCAGCAGACCCGCCCCGCTGATCCGCCGGGACAACTGCGCGTAGTCACTGCCCCGCCGTACGGGCGGGTCCGCCACCGCTTCGAGCACCATCACGGCTCCCGTTCCTCGATCCGGACCGCGCCGGCCGGCGCACCCCTGCCCTCCAGTCTCCGGTGAACGGTTGCGCTGAGTAACCCTGCTCACCCCCGGGTCGGGGGTAGGGCGAGCCCTACCCCCGACGGTGCCGGTCAGTCCATCCGGCCGACGGCGGCCCGCAGCCGGGCCAGGTCCCGGCGGCGCCGCTCGTACGTGGTGGCGAGGCCGATCAGCGCCAACCCGCCGACGGCCAGGAAGATCCATCCGGGCAGCAGGTCCCAGCTGCGGACCAGTTCGTGCAGCGCGAGCAGCACCAGGGTCACCCCACCCAGCAGCACCGGCGCCTGCCAGCGGCGGGTCGCCCCGGCCAGGACCGCGCCGAGCGCGGCGGCACCCAGCAGCAGCCGCCGCCACGGCTGGGGGTCCGGGGCCACCAGCACCGACACCAGGCTCGGCAGCAGCGCGGCCGCCAGCGCCGGGCCCAGCGCCAGCCAACTGGTCAGCCCCGGCCGCGTACGCAGCGCCACCAGGCCCGCCGCGAGAGCCAGCGCCGCCGCCGGCACCGTGTACGCCTCCAGCACCGCCACGTCCCGGGCGGCCAGCAGCAGCCAGCCGCCGACCAGCTCGCTGCCGCCGGCGATGCCCGCGAAGGCCCACCGTCGACCCGACGACTCGCCCCGACGCAGCACCCGTAGCGCGACGGCGGCGCCCCACAGTACGCAGACCGCCGCGGCGTGGCGGACCGAGCCCACCGCGAGCAGCAGCGCGACCAGCGCCACCGCCTGGGCCGCCGCGTCCAACGCCGCCGCCGTGGCCCGTACCCGACGGACCGGACCGGCCGCCGCCACGCCAGCGTGCCCGGGCGTCGGTGGGCCGGCCGGAGGCGATCCGGGGGTGGACGGGCCGACCGGAGGCGGCCCGGCGGACGTCCGGGAGCCGCCGAGCACCGCCGCGGCGGCCAGGGTGAGCACCGCGACGGCGAGCACACTGAACGCGGCCGTCCGCACCGGCAGCCCGCCGGCCAGCGGCGCGACGACGGCGAGACCGGTCGCGGCGGCCACCGCCACCAGGGCACCGCTCAGGCGGGCGTCGTCCCGGCGGGCCGCCGCCCCGACCACCGTCGCCACGACCACGAGCACGCCGAGGCCGACGATCGTTCCGGCCCGGGTGGCCAGCAGCCCGAGCAGCCCGGACACCACCAGCAGCAAGCCCACCGGCAGCCCGACCGGGACGAGCAGCGGGCGCGGCGCGGCCAGGGCGGCGACCAGCACCAGCGCCGACCCGCCGAGCAGGGTGACGACCGGCAGCACCGGCCACGGCACGCCGGCGGCCACCAGCAGCACGGGCAGCGCGGTCGCGACGAACGGCGAGGCGGTCATCGCCGCCCGCCACCAGCCGGCAGCCACCGGCGAGGTGGCGGCCGGGCCGGGCCGCACGAGCCGGCCGGCCAGCGCCCCGGCCACCGCCAGCGCGACCAGCGCCAGGCCCACCGGGAACGCCCCCGGATCGGCCCGCACGGTGGGCGCCCCGGACCAGGGCGCCACCGCGCCGTACGGGGCGACGAGCGCCGCCAGCGCCACCGGCACGGCGGCGGCGGCCGAGACCACGAACAGCCCGACGCCGGCCACCCGCAGGACGACGTCGGCGCGCACCGCGCCGCCCAGCGCCGCCAGCAGCACCGCCACGGCGGCGTAGAGCGTCACCG
Organism: Micromonospora sp. CPCC 205546; assembly: GCF_036902715.1. Taxonomy (NCBI): domain Bacteria; kingdom Bacillati; phylum Actinomycetota; class Actinomycetes; order Micromonosporales; family Micromonosporaceae; genus Micromonospora; species Micromonospora sp. CPCC 205546. The sequence goes on along the minus strand of NZ_JBAKHL010000093.1, from coordinate 1,800 downwards.
GTTCGTCGGCCGGTACGACCACCGGCGCCAGCCCGACCGCCGTGAGGGCCACGGCCACCCCGACGGAGGCGTACGCCCCCAGGTCGGGCCAGTGCCGGCGGACCGCGAGCAGCCCGGCGGGCAGCAGCGCGACGGCGGCGAGCGCCGCCCTCGCCTGCCACCAGGCCGGCGCGCCGGCGGCGAGGAGGGCCACGACCGCGCCGGCCGGCACCGCCGGCGCCATGACGGCCAACGCCGTCCCGGCGATGCCGCGCTGCACCGCCGTGCCGCGCCGGCCGGCCCCCGCCACGGCGGTTCCGGCCACCAGCACCACCGCGAGCGCCGTGCCCGCCCCTGCCGGCGCGGCGAGCCCGACCACCAGGCCGTGCCCGAGCAGGACGGTCCCGGCCACCCCCGCGGCCAGGACCGTCCAGGACCGGACGCCCGGCCGCGCCACCGCGACGGCCAGCAGGCCGACCGCCGCCACCAGGTCCAGGGCCACCACGGCGGGCCAGGGCGACGGCCAGCCGGCCGGCACCGCCAGCACCACGGCCGCCGCGCCGATCGCGGCCAGCGCCGGCCGGGCGGCCCTCGGCAGGAGCAGCCCCAGGGCGGCCACGGTCAGCGCGATCACCACCGGAAGCTGCCAGCCCCGGCCGAAGTCGGGCCCGGCGGCGGCCCCCTGCCACGGGGGCAGCGACCGGCCGGCGGTGGTGCCGGCGAACGCGACGGCCAGCAGCACGGCGACCTGGGCCGTCCCGCCGGCCACCAGCAGCGCGCCGGCCCGGGGGCCGGTCTGCCAGCCGGCGGGCAGCAGCCGTACCGCGCCGGCCAGGGCCACCACGACCAGCGCGGTGAGCAGCGGCGACAGGCCCAGCTCCGCGATGGGGCGGACCACCGCGCCGGCCAGTGCCGGCACCAGCAGCGCGGCGGCCACGGCGCGGAACACCGCCCCGCCGGTGAGCAGTGCGGTGCCGAGCAGCGTCAGCGCCACCAGCAGCATCGGCACCCCGGCCAGCAGCGGGATGCCGGCGGCCCGGCCGACGGCCAGCGGCACGAGCGCGCAGTACGCGGCCACGAGCAGCGCGACGGCGTACCCGACCCAGGCGAGGACGCGCCCGGCGACGACCGCCGGGCGGTCACCGACCGCCGAAGCGGTGCCGGCCGCCGGAGCGTTCCGACGGCGCAGCGCGACCAGCACCGCCAGGTCGAGCAGCGCCACCCCCAGGAAGGCCATCCCCCAGCCGGCGGCGTCCGGCCGCGCGTCGGCGGCGAGCAGGGGCAGTACCGGCTGCGCGGTCACCAGGGCCGCGAACCACGGCACGGTCAGCCCACTGAGCCGGGCGTACCCGGCGGCGACCGCCGCGCTGGCCCCCCCGACCAGCGCGGCGTACCGGGTGCCGGGCCAGTCCGCCACGCCGACGAGGTCCACCGACCAGGCGGCGTACCCGTCGAGGAGCACCAGCAGCAGCCCGACGGCCGCGAAGGTCTCCGCCGTGCCGCGCAGCCCGCGCCGCACCGTCAGCAGCGGCACCGCCAGGGCGAGCGCGGTGACCGCGAAGAGGATCACGGCCCGGCCGGCGACCCCGACCGACGCCCAGGCGACCGCCGTGAAGACCACCGCGGCGGTGCCCAGCAGCAGCCCGCCGAGGACGAAGAGCAGGCCCTGCACCGTCCGGGTCGAGGTCTCCGCCCCGCCGGCACCCGCACCCACCGGCGCGGGGACCGCCGGCCACCCCGGCGGTGGGCTCGCGGCCGGCGGTGGCGCCACGGCCGGCCCCGCGGTCGCGGCACGCACCGGGCGGCCCGGCACCGGGCCAA
>NZ_JBAKHL010000092.1:0-10689 GCF_036902715.1 Micromonospora sp. CPCC 205546 | reverse complement strand
GAGGCCGCCGTGGCCGCCTTCCGCGCGGCCCGCGCGGCCCGCGCGGCCGGCGCTCCCGCCGGAGCCGTGGCGCCGGCGCGCCGCCGCCGGTTCACCGCCGGTGCCCTCGCCTGGGGCGCGGGGATCGTGGTGACCGCGACCGCGGGCGCCGCCTTCGCGGCCGTCACCCTGGACCGTGCCGACGACCCGACCCCGCCGCGCCCCGCCACCCCGGCGCCGTTCACCCCGACACCGGCCACCACACAGCCGCAACGCGAGCCGACGGCGGCCCCCGGCGGCGGCGACCCCACGGGGACCCCCTCCGCCGTCGTCACCTCGGGCACGTCCACCCCCGGCGCCACCGCCGCGGCGAGCACCCCGACGCCGTCGCCCGACGCGGGACACCTGCGCGGGCTCTGCCGGGCGTACCTGGCCAAGAAGCCGGAGCAGCGGGAGAAGGCGCTGGACACCCCGTCGTTCGCCCGCCTGGTGGCCGCGGCGGGAGGACGGGACCGGGTCGGGGACTTCTGCGGGGAAATGGTGCCCGAGGCGGCGGCGGAGAAGTCGCCGGACAAGCCGACGAGGAAGCAGCCGACCTCGACCGCGACCCCGGGCCCGGCCGTCGCCGACTGAGCCGTCGCGCCCGCCCCCGGACGGGCTGGTCCTCCCCGCCCGTGGCGCGGGCCTGTCATGGCCTGCCCGCCTGTGCCGGCCTCGTCGAACTTCCCGCCCGCCCGCCCGCGCGGGCCGGCCTCGTCGGCCTGACCCACGCGGGCGGGGCGGAGGCCGGCCGTGTTCGCGACACGTTCCGGCCGGTCGCGCGAAATTCGTCTGCTAGACAGAAGTGGCGGGGCCGTCGCCACCTCGCCGATGACGGTGGGTGGCGTTACCGTGACACGGATCGGAAGTCGACCCGGAAGGGGGCCCGTCCTGTGGTGACGTCGCCGGAACTCGATCGGACCACCGTGCTGCGGGAGTCCACCGCCGCCGAGGGCCACCTCGCGCGCATCTGCTTCAAGACCGGTCCACCGACGCACACCGGCGTCGAACTCGAATGGACCGTGCACGACGCCGCCGATGCCGCCCGCCCGGTCGACGGCGAGCGGCTGCGGGCGGCCCTGGGGCGGCACAGCCCCCGCACCCTCGACCGCGCGAGCCCCGCCGATCCGCTCCCGCACGGTGGCACCGTGACCGTGGAGCCCGGCGGGCAGCTGGAGATCTCCACCGCGCCCCGCTCCTCGCTCGCCACCCTCGTCCACGCCGCCGACGGCGACATCGCCGAGCTGAGCGGTCTGCTCGACGCCGCCGGGCTGGTCCTGGGCGGCAGCGGCATAGACCCGCACCGGCCGCCCCGCCCGGTGGTCGAGGGCCCCCGCTACCGCGCCATGCGCCGCGTCTTCGACCGGCGCGGCCCGGCCGGCCGGACCATGATGTACAGCACCGCCGGCCTCCAGGTCTGCCTCGACGCCGGAGAGCCCGAGCACCTACCGGACCGGTGGGCCGCGGTGCACGCGCTCGGGCCGCCCCTGCTGGCCGCGTTCGCCACCGCCGACCGCCACGCCGGTCGCCGCACCGGCTGGGCGTCCGCCCGGATGGCGGCCTGGTACGGCATCGAACCCGCCCGCACCCGTCCCGTCTGGACCCCGGAGACCGACGTCGACCCGGTCACCGCCTGGACCAGGTACGTCCTCGCCGCGCCGCTGCTCTGCGTGCGCGACGACGGCGACGACTGGACGCCGCCGCCGGGGATCACGTTCGCCGACTGGGTCGACGGGGCACTGCCCCGGCCGCCCACCACCGACGACCTCGACTACCACGTGAGCACCCTCTTCCCGCCGGTGCGGCCCCGGGGCTACCTGGAACTGCGCTACCTCGACACGCAGCCCGGTCGGGGCTGGGTGGTGCCGCTGGCGGTGCTGGCCGTCCTGCTCGCCGACCCCGGCACGGTCCGCGCGACGCGCGCCGTCGCCGAGCCGGTGGCCCACCGCTGGTACGCCGCGGCCCGCCACGGCCTGCGCGATCCGGCGCTGGCCGCCGCCGCGGCGGACCTGTTCGACCTGGCCCTCGCGGCCCTGCCCCGGCTCGGCCTGCCGGCGGCCCTGCACGACGACATCGACCGAGGCGTACGGCGGCGGCGCGACGCCGCGGGAAGGAGCCACCGGTGACCGGCACGACCACGCAGTCGACGGACGCGGAGCAGTTGCGCGGCCGGATCGCGGCGGAGCTGCGACGCGCCCGCGCCCGCACCGCCCTGCTGACCGAGGCCGTCGACGAGGCCGACCTGGTGCGGCAGCACTCGCCGCTGATGTCCCCGCTGGTCTGGGACCTGGCCCACGTCGGCAACCAGGAGGAACTGTGGCTGGTCCGCGACGTGGGCGGGCGCGAACCCGTCCGGCGCGACATCGACGACCTGTACGACGCGTTCAAGCAGCCCCGCCGGGACCGCCCGACGCTGCCGCTGCTGCCTCCACGGGAGGCCCGCGCCTACCTGCTCACCGTCCGGGACAAGGTGCTCGACCTGCTGGACCGGGTCGCGTTCACCGAGCGTCCGCTGGTTGCCGACGGGTTCGCCTTCGGCATGATCGTGCAGCACGAGCAGCAGCACGACGAGACGATGCTCGCCACCCACCAGCTGCGCGCCGGCGCGCCCGTGCTGCACGCCCCGCCGCCGCCGGAGCCGACGGCCCGGGTCGGCGCCGAGGTGCTGGTGCCGGCCGGCGAGTTCACCATGGGCACCGACACCGACCCGTGGGCGCTGGACAACGAGCGCCCGGCCCACCGGGTGCGTCTGCCGGCGTACGTCATCGACGCGGCGCCGGTGACCAACGGGCGCTACCGGGAGTTCATCGCCGACGGCGGCTACGACGACCCGCGCTGGTGGAGCCCCGCCGGCTGGCGGCACCGGAGGGAGGCGGGGCTGTCCGCGCCGATGCACTGGCGCCGCGACGGCGACGGCTGGGCCTGCCGGCGGTTCGGGCGGTGGGCGGCGGTACGCGACGACGAGCCGGTGGTGCACGTCTGCTTCCACGAGGCGCAGGCGTACGCCGCGTGGGCCGGCAAGCGGCTGCCGACCGAGGCGGAGTGGGAGAAGGCGGCCCGCTGGGACCCGGCCACCGGCCGCTCCCGCCGCTACCCCTGGGGCGACGACGACCCCACCGCCGAGCACGCCAACCTCGGCCAGCGGCACCTGTGGCCCGCCCCGGTGGGCGCCTACCCGGCGGGCGCCTCGCCGCTGGGCGTGCACCAGCTCATCGGCGACGTGTGGGAGTGGACCTCCACCCCGTTCCGGGGGCACCCCGGCTTCACCGCGTTCCCCTACCGCGAATACTCGGAGGTCTTCTTCGGCGACGAGCACCGGGTGCTGCGCGGCGGGTCGTTCGGCACCGACCGGGCCGCCTGCCGGGGCACCTTCCGCAACTGGGACTTCCCGATCCGTCGCCAGATCTTCAGCGGCTTTCGCTGCGCCCGGGACGCCCGGCCGGAGGAGGCGCAGCCGTGAGGACGCCTGCGCGGGGCGGTGCCGCCTGATGTGCCGCCACCTGGCCTACCTGGGGCCGCCGGTGACCCTGCGGGAGCTGCTGTTCGACCCGCCGTACTCGCTCGTGCGGCAGTCCTGGGCGCCGCGCGACATGCGCGGCGGCGGGACGATCAACGCCGACGGCTTCGGCGTCGGCTGGTACCCGGGCGACGGCGAGCCGGTGCGCTACCGGCGCTCGCAGCCGATCTGGAGCGACCCGACCATCGCCCAGCTCGCGCAGGTCACCTCGGCCGGCGCGGTGCTGGCCGCCGTCCGCTCCGCCACGGTGGGCATGGCGGTCCTCGACGCCGCCGCCGCCCCGTTCGCCGAGGGGCGCTGGCTGTTCAGCCACAACGGGGTGGTGCGGGGCTGGCCCGACTCGATGGTTCCGCTCGCCGCCACCCTGCCCGTACGCGACCTGCTCACCCTCGACGCCTCCACCGACTCGGCGCTGCTGTGGGCGCTGGTGCGCCACCGGCTGCGGGCGGGGGTGAAGCCGGCGCGCGCGGTCGCCGAGACCGTGACGGCGGTGGCCGGGGCCGCACCCGGGTCCCGGCTCAACCTGCTGCTCACCGACGGGCGCACCGTGGTGGCCAGCGTCGCCGGGCACGCGCTGTCGCTGCGCGCGACGCCGGCCTCGGTGCTGCTGGCGTCCGAGCCGCACGACGACGACCCCGCCTGGCGGGCCGTCCCGGAGGGGCGGCTGGTGGAGGCGACCGCGACGGGGGTGCGCGTGCGCGCCCTCACCGAGGTCTGAGCGCCGGCCGACAGGCACGTTCCACCCGACGACGAAGGGAATGAGATGGGCGCGGAGCCGCTGGAGATCCACCTGGAGGAGCAGGACCTGGACCGCAGCCTGCGGGAGGACGTCCGCACCGGCCTGACGGCCGAGGAGAAGTGGCTGCCGCCCAAGTGGTTCTACGACGCGCGCGGCAGCGAGCTGTTCGAGGAGATCACCCGGCTGCCGGAGTACTACCCGACCCGGGCCGAGCGCGCGGTCCTGGCCGAGCGGGCGGCCACGATCGCCGAGCTGACGGGTGCGAAGACGCTGATCGAACTCGGTTCCGGCTCGTCGGAGAAGACCCGGCTGCTGCTCGACGCGTTCACCCGCCGGGGCGGGCTGGGCACGTTCGTGCCGCTGGACGTGTCGGTCAGCGCGCTGCGGCAGTCCATCGCCGAGATCGCCGCCGACTATCCCGGGCTGCGGGTACGCGGCATCGTGGGGGACTTCACCCGTCACCTCGACCGCCTGCCGGCCGGCGGGCGCCGACTGGTGATCTTCCTCGGCGGCACGATCGGCAACCTCCTGCCGGCCGAGCGCGCGCGGTTCCTCGCCGCGATGCGTGCCGCGCTGGAGCCGGGGGACTGGCTGCTGATCGGCACCGACCTCGTCAAGGACCCGGCGGTGGTGGTGCCGGCGTACGACGACGCGGCCGGGGTCACCGCCGAGTTCAACCGCAACGTGCTGCGGGTGGTCAACCGTGAGCTGGGCGCCGACTTCGACCCGGAGGGGTTCGCCCACGTCGCGCTCTGGGACCCCGCGCGGGAGTGGATCGAGATGCGGCTGCGGGCGCGCCGGCCGATGCGCGTACGGGTGCTCGACCTGACGGTCGACTTCGCCGAGGGCGAGGAGTTGCGCACGGAGGTGTCGGCGAAGTTCCGGCCCGAGGGGATCGCGGCCGAACTGGGCGCCGCCCGCCTCGCCGCCCACGACTTCTGGACCGACCCGGACGGCCTGTTCGGCGTCACCCTGGCGCGCGCCGAGTGACCGTCAGGGCTGCCCCGGCCTGATCGACGGCGGCCCGCCCGGGGGCGACCGGCGACGGCCGCCGGCGGGTGAGCATCTTCACCCGCCGGGGTGCGCCCGAGCGGCGGTCGGCTAGGCTGGGCGGCGCGAAGGGGAGTAGCCCCCAATGTCGTGGTCGACACACTGGTGCGTTCCGCATCCGGCCACGCGGCCTCGTCATCCGAGGCGGGCGAGACCTTCGACCCAGGCTGTAGCAGCCGGGTCGAGGGCGCCCCGTACCTCCTCCCGGCATGATCCGGAAGGATGTCATGGAAGGTTTCCTCGTCGCGCTGGTGGTCAGCTTCGGCGTCATCTTCGTCGCGGAGCTGGGGGACAAGTCCCAGCTGATGGCCCTGACCTTCGCCACCCGCTTCAAGACCGTACCGGTCCTGATCGGCATCACCGTCGCCACCGCCGTGGTGCACCTGGCCTCGGTGGCGATCGGCTACGGGCTCGGCGCCGCCCTGCCCACGGAGTGGATCTCGCTCGTCGCGGGCCTGGCGTTCCTCGGCTTCGGCGCGTGGACGCTGCGCGGTGACAGCCTCACCGAGGAGGAGAAGCGCAAGGCCGAGAAGACCAGCAAGTCCGCCATCGTCGCGGTGTCGGTCGCGTTCTTCCTGGCCGAGCTGGGCGACAAGACCATGCTCGCCACCATCACCCTCGCCACCCAGTACGGCTGGTTCGGCACCTGGCTCGGCTCGACGATCGGCATGGTGGCGGCGGACGCGCTCGCCATCCTCGTGGGGCGGATGCTGGGCCGGCGGCTGCCGGAGAAGACCATCAAGTACGGCGCCGCGGTGCTCTTCGCGATCTGCGGGCTCTGGCTGGTCCTGGAGGCCGTCACGCAGCTCACCTGACGCACCCTGCCGTCACGCGGCAGCCCAGCCGGCACGCGGCCCCACTGCCGGCACGCGGCAGCCCAGCCGACGCCGACTACCGGCGTGCTGGTCGGGTAACGCCAGCGGGTGGGCGTCGACGAGATCCTGCGCCACGGCTACCAGGCCCTGGTCACCGCGGTGGAGGTGGCCGGGGCCGCGGTCATCTTCGTCGGGGCGGCCTGGGCGGCGCTGCGGTTCGTGGTCGAGGGACTGCGGCACCGCAGCGCCGCCGTGTTCACCCCGATCCGGCTCTCCCTGGGGCGGTTCCTCACCCTCGGGCTGGAGTTCCAGCTCGCGGCGGACATCCTGCGTACGGCGGTCTCGCCGACCTTCGCCCAGATCGGGCAGTTGGCGGCCATCGCCGCGATCCGGACCGCGCTGAACTACTTCCTGGGCCGGGAGATCCGCCAGGAGCAGCAGCAGGTCCGCCAGGCGGAGCGCGGCGGGTGATCGGTGCCCTGGTCGCCGCCACCACCGCCCTCGCCGCCCTGGCCGGGCTGGCGGTGCTGCTCGGCGCGGGTTCGTGGCGGTGCGCGGTGCGCGTGTTGCTGGACCTGCTGACCGCCGCCGGGCTGCTGCGCCTGGCCGGCCACCAGGACTGGACGGACCTGGCGGGCGCGGCGGCGATCGTCCTGCTGCGCCGGCTGCTCTGGGCGGCGCTCACCGCCGGCGCGTCGTCGGCGCGGGCGGGACGGGACCGCGCGGCCGCGACTCCGCACGCGCCCGGATGAACCGCCGGCCCGCCCCGGGGCGGTGCCCCGGTGTCAGCCCTCCCCGCGCTGGTAGACGTCCGGCACGCCGTCGCGGTCGGCGTCCACCCGCTCCGCCTCCGCGATGCGTCGGTAGGCGGTGTTGCGCCGCACCAGCACGACGGTGGCGAGCAGCGCGGAGATCACCGAGCCGGTCAGCACGGCCACCTTGACGTTGGCGTCGGCGGCGCTGCCGGGACCGAACGCGAGCTCGCCGATCAGCAGGGAGACGGTGAACCCGATCCCGGCCAGCAGCGCCACGCCGAGCAGGTCGGTCCAGGTGATGTCCTCGTCGAGCCGCGCCCGGGTGAACCGGGCCAGCAGGAACGTCGAGCCGAAGATCCCCACGACCTTGCCGAGCACCAGACCGGCGACGACGCCGATCACGATCGGGTCGGTGATCACCGCCCCCAGGTCGGCGCCCCGCAGCGACACCCCGGCCGCGAAGAACGCGAAGATCGGCACGGCGAAACCCGCCGAGATCGGGCGCCAGCGGTGCTCGAGGTGCTCGGCGAGCCCGTGCGCGTCGCCGGACTTGCCCCGCAGGACGGGCACGGTGAAGCCCAGCAGGACGCCCGCCACGGTGGCGTGCACCCCGGAGGCGTGCATGAGGACCCACGCGGTGGCCGCCAACGGGATCAGCGCCCACCACCAGGTCCTGCGCCGCTGCACGAGCAGGCCGAAGAGGGCGATGGGGACCAGGGCGGCGAGCAGCGGCAGCGAGTTGAAGTCGGCGGTGTAGAAGATCGCGATGATGGTGATGGCGAGCAGGTCGTCGACCACCGCCAGGGTCAGCAGGAAGGCGCGCAGGCCCTGCGGCAGGTGGGAGCCGATGACGGCCAGCACGGCGAGTGCGAAGGCGATGTCCGTCGCGGTGGGGATGGCCCAGCCCCGCAGCCCGTCGCCGCCGGCGCCGAGGTTGATCGCGAGGTAGATCAGGGCGGGCGCCGCCATGCCGCCGATCGCCGCGATCACGGGCAGCGCCGCCCGGCGGGGGTCGCGCAGGTCGCCCGCGACGAACTCGCGCTTGAGTTCGAGCCCGACGACGAAGAAGAAGATCGCCAGCAGGCCGTCGGCGGCCCAGGCGGCGAGGTTCAGGTCCAGGTGCAGGGCGGCCCCGCCCGTCCAGGGCACCCACGCGCCGAGGGCGGCGTAGGAGGACTCCCACGGGGAGTTGGCCCAGGCGAGCGCGATCACCGCGCCGAGCAGCAGCAGGCCGCCGCCGACGGTCTCGGTGCGCAGCACGTCGGCCAGGAACCGGGCCTCGGGCCAGGACGTGCGGGAGAAGAACGGGCGGCGCGGGCGGGGGCCGCCCGGGTGCGGGCTGCGGTCGGTCATGCGCGGGTTCCACCTCGGGTCGTGGACAGCAGGGATCGAGCGCCGACCAGGCTTCCCGGCACACCGTCCCCGACCCTATCCACCGCCGCCCCGACCGGCGAGCCGGGACGGGCGATTGCCGGCGACGTCACGGCCGGTCGGTTCCACCCCGCCACCCGGGGACCCGTACGCCCGTTTGTCCGGTGGTGGGTCGGGCGCATGTGTCAAGGGGCGAAAATACGTAACTCGGGACATAAGGCGTATGAGTCGCTTTAATGGTTTCACGAGATTAGGTCGACCTTGGGGGTTTTCGTGAAGTTCTTTGGCGTTACCGGCCTGGTACGGAGGCGCGCCTGATGGACCTGTATCGCCAACTCCGCCTCGTGCGCCGGCACTGGTGGATCGTGCTCCTCACCGTGATGGTCGCGCTCGGCGTCACCGCCCTGGTCACGGTCCGGGCGCAGCCCCGCTACGTCGCGTCGGTGACCTTCTTCGTCACCACGCCCAGCCAGGGTGTCACCGACGCCTACCAGGGCGGTCTCTTCCTCCAGCAGCGGGTGAAGTCCTACGCCGAGCTGTTGACCAGCGACCGCCTCGCGCAGAGCGTGGTGGCCGAGAGCCCGGTCGGGCTCACCGCCGAGGAGATCCAGCGTCGCGTCAGCACCTCCACCGAGACCGGCACGGTGCTGCTGCGCGCGTCGGTGACCGACACGGACCAGAACCGGGCCCTGAAGGTCACCGAACTGCTCTCCGCGCAGTTCGTCCAACTGGTGCAGAAGGTGGAGACCACCCAGGACGGCAAGGCCGGCCCGATCAGGATCGAGGTGGTCAGCGGGCCCCGCGTCACCCCGACGCCTGTCTCGCCGCAGCCGGTGCGCAACTTCGTCGTCGGCACGCTGCTCGGTCTGCTCGCCGGCGTGGGCCTGGCGATCCTGCGCGGGATCGCCGACGTGCGCCTGCGCGACGCCGCCGGCCTTCAGCGCACCACCGGCAGTCCGCTGCTCGGCGAGATCCCCTTCGAGAGCACCGCGAAGTCGGCACCGTTGATCGTCGGGGAGGCGGCCAACTCCGCCCGGGCCGAGGCGGTGCGCAAGCTGCGTACCAACCTGCGCTTCGTCGACGTGCACGAGCCCGCCCGGGTCATCGCGGTCACCAGTGCCCTGCAGGGCGAGGGCAAGACGACGCTCTCCTGCAACCTGGCGATCGCCCTGGCCGAGGCCGGCTGGCGGGTGCTGCTGGTCGACGCCGACCTGCGCCGCCCGAAGGTGGCCGACTATCTGGGGCTCGACGCCGGCATCGGCCTCACCGACGTGCTGGTCGGTGACGTCCAGGTCGGTGACGTGGTGCAGCGCTGGGGCGACAAGTCCCTGCTGGTGCTGCCGAGCGGCTCGGCACCGCCCAACCCCAGCGAGCTGCTCGGCTCGAAGGCGATGGCGGACCTGCTGCTCGCCCTGCGCGAGTCCGCCGACATCGTCATCATCGACACCGCCCCGCTGCTGGCCGTGACGGACGGCGTGGTGGTGGCCGTGCAGGCCGACGGCGCGCTCCTGGTCTCCCAGCAGGGCCGCACCTCGCGCAGCCAGGTGGCACAGGCCGCCCGTGCCCTGAACTCGGTCTCCGTCCGGCTGCTCGGTTGCGTGCTGAACATGGCCAAGGTGGCGAAGGCCGAGGCGTACCAGTACGAGGCCTACCGGGTGGTCGCCGCCGCCGCGACCCCGGACGTGCCGGCCGATCCGGCTCCGGCCGCCCGGCACGCGGAGCGGATCGACGACGTCGTCAGCGACCGTACGCAGGAACTCACCCGGCTGTCCCGATGAGTGCCACGAGGGGGCGCATCGCGCGTTCGATCTCCTCCGCGCAGCGTCGGAAGTCGGCGGCGGTCCCGCCGATCGGGTCCCGTAGGTCGTCCGCGTCCCCGGTGGCGGGTTGCAGCTGTCCCCGGGCGCGGGCGGCGGCCTCGACCGCCGTCCGCAGGGAAACGTCGGCCGGATCCGGCGCGGGGCCGGCGGCGGCGGCCAGCCGGCCGAACTGCCGGAGGGTGAACGTCCGGTGCAGCGCGGCCGGCGCGAGCGCGGTGCAGACCGAGCGCTGGCGGCGCGTCGCCGCGAGCACCAGCGTGGCCCCGACCAGGTGTTCCGGGCGCAGTCGGCGGCTGCGGAAGTCGGTGGGGTCCCCGCCGGTCTCCGCCGCCAGATCCGCTGCGTACGGGTGCATCGGCAGGTCGTCGACGGCGTCCGTGCCGGCGCTGACGACCGTGACCGCACGCCCGGCCAGCAGCCGGCGCGCGATGTACTCGGCCATCGGTGAGCGGCACAGGTTGGCGTGGCAGACGAACAGCACCCGGTCGACCATGCGGACCCCTCTCGTCGGTGCCGTCGCGGACCGTGGCGCCGCGCCGGCCGGGGGGCGCCCCGGGGGGCCGGGGCGCGGGGGGGAGGTCGGCACGGCCGGGGGCGCCGGCGG
>NZ_JBAKHL010000091.1:0-10964 GCF_036902715.1 Micromonospora sp. CPCC 205546 | reverse complement strand
TGCGGACCCCTCTCGCGGGTGCCGTGGGGGACGGTGGCGCCGCGCCGCCCGCGGGCCGCCGTGGGCGGCCGAACGTCGAGGGGATGTCCGCATCGTACGCGGGCCGGACGCGTCCGGGTCACGCTGCCGCGCCGAACCGCCGCCTCCGCCCGGAGGTGGGTCGGTGAGGATCGGGATCCTGTCGTACCACTTCCCGCCCGAGCCGGCGTTCATCCCGGGCAGTCTCGCCGAGGAACTCGCGGTGCGGGGGCACGAGGTGAAGGTGCTGACCGGCTTTCCCGACTATCCGGGCGGCCACGTCTACCCGGGCTGGCGGCAGCGCTGGCGGCACGAGACCCGCAGCGAGCGGCTGACGGTCCGGCGGGTCCCGCGCTACTCGGCGGGCGACGCGTCGGTACGCGGCCGGATGGCCGGTCACCTGTCGTTCGCCGGCAGCGTGACGCTGACCGGGCGGTCGTTCCTGGCCGACGTCGACGCCCTCTACGTCCATCTGCCGCCGGCGAACGCCTTCGCCGCCGCGGGCCTGCTGCGGATGCTGGGCGGGGTCCCGGCGGTCGTGCACGTGCAGGACGTCTGGGCGCAGGACGGGCCCTCGGGGGCCGACAACGGGCGGTGGGCCGGGCGGATCGCCGCCGCGATGGCGCGTGCCTACCGGGCCGCCGACGGCATCGCGGTCGCGGCGCCGTCGCTGCGCGACCGGGTCGTGGCGGCGGGCGCGGACCCGACCCGGGTGCGGACGGTGCTCAACTGGACCGACGAGCGGATCTTCCAGCCGGTCCGGCCCAGCGCCGCGGCCAGCAGGCTGGTGCGTCGCGACGGACGCTGCGTCGTGATGCACGCGGGCACCATCGGCGCCCGGCAGGGACTGGAGACGGCGGTACGGGCGGCGGCGGCACTCGACCGCACGGTGGACCTCGTCCTGGTGGGCTCGGGCGCGCACGAGCGGCGGGTGCGGGGGCTCGCCGCCGACCTGCGCGCCGAGAACGTGCGCTTCGTCGAGCGACGGGCTCCACCGGACATGCCGCAGTTGTACGCGGCCGCCGACTACCAGCTCGTCATGCTGCGGGACCTGCCCGAGCTGCGCAGCACCCTGCCGGCGAAGCTGCAGGCGGCGTTCTCCTGCGCCGCGCCGGTGGTGGCCTCCGCCGGCGGCGACACCGCCGAGGTGGTGGAGCGGGCCCGCGCGGGGCTCTCCTGCCCGCCGGAGGACTGGGCGAGCCTGGCCGACCGGTTCTGGCTGGCCGCCACCATCCCGTCCGCCGCCAGGGCCGACATGGGCCGGCGCGGCCGGGAGGCGTACCTGCGGCAGATGTCGATGCCGGCGGGCGTGGACCGGATCGAACGGCTGCTGCACGAGGCGGTCGCCGGCCGCACCGGCCTCCGTGCGCGGTGAGCGGGCCTCGCGTACCGGTCGATCGCGTCATCTCTGGGTCAAAACGATCGTTAGCAGTGAGGAACGGCAGCGGAACGGGGTCCGCCGGCCGTTCTCAGGAAGGACGTGTGTTGTGACGGAGAACGCGAGACCGCGTCGACGGCGTGGGCGTTCCCGCCGCCGGCGGCAGGTGCGCCGGGCCCTGCTCGCCACGCTCGTGGTGGGTTCGCTGCTGCTGCTGACCGGCGGCTGGGTGGGCTTCCGGGGCTGGCAGGCCCGCGCCCACCTGCTCAATGCGGCCGGCCTGGCCCGGGAGTTGAGCGCCCAGGTGCTCGGCGGCGACACCGCCAGGGCGCAGCGCACCCTCGCGGCGCTGCAGGAGCAGTCCGGCAGCGCCCGGGCGGCCACCGGCGATCCCGGCTGGTGGGTCGGTCGGCGCACCCCGTACGCGGGGGACAACCTGGCGGCGGTCAGGCAGATCTCGGTGGCCGTCGACGACCTGGCACGGCAGGCGTTCCCGCCGCTGCTGCGCGCCGACCTGACGAGCCTGGTGCCGGCGGGCGGGCGGTTGGACGTGGGTCGGCTACGGGCCCTGTCGTCGGAGCTGACCACGGTGAACTCGGCGGTGCAGGGCGCCCGCGACAGCCTCGCGACGGTACCGACCGACGGCCTGGTCGCGCAGGTGCGGCAGGCGCTCGCCGACCTGCGTGGCGAGATGGACCGGCTGGCCGGGCTGACCGCCGCCGCGGACCAGGCCAGCCGGGTGCTCCCGCCGCTGCTGGGCGCCGACGGCCGCCGTGCCTACCTGGTGGTCTCCCAGAACCCCGCCGAGCTGCGCGCCACCGGCGGCATGATCGGCGCGTACGCCGTCATCCACGCCGCCGACGGTCGGGTCCGGATGGGGAAGCAGGGCACCAGCAGCGCGCTCGGCCGGTTCCTGCCGCCGCTGAAGGTGCCCGCCGAGGTGCGCGGCCTCTGGGCCGACCTGCCCGGGATCTATCCGGCCGACGTCAACCTCACCCCGCACTTCCCGACCGCCGCCGCCCTCTACCGGGAGATGTTCCGGCGGCGTACGGGCACCACGGTCGACGGCGTGCTCGCCGTCGACCCGGTGGTGCTGTCGTACCTGCTCAAGGCCACCGGGCCCGTGATGGTGCCCGGCGGTGTCCCGCTGGCGGCCGAGAAGGTCGTGCAGACGGTGCTCAGCGACAGCTACCAGCGGATGGACAACGAGAAGCAGGACGCCTTCTTCGCCGCCTCCGCCGCCGCCGTGTTCGACGCGCTGGTCACGAAGAATGTGGACCCGAAGGCGTTATTGTCCTCATTTGACCGTGCTATCACCGAACGCCGGATATTGTTCTGGAGTGCCCGACCCGAGGAGCAACGGACGATCGGCGACAGCCGGATGGCCGGGGCGCTTCCCGAGAAGGACACCGTGCCCACGGTCGGCGTGTTCCTCAACGACGGCAGCGGCGCGAAGCTCGGCTACTACCTCCGGCCGTCGGCGACCCTCACGGTCGGCGAGTGCCGGTCCGACGGCCGCCGGGAGATCCGACTCCGGGTCACGCTGCGCTCTGCGGCGCCGAAGTCGGGTCTCAGCGAGTCGGTTCTCGGCCTCGGTCTGGCCGGTGACCCGTACACCGTCCGCACGTTGGTGTCGGTGCACAGCCCGGCCGGTGGGGCGGTGCTCGCCGCCCGCCTGGACGGCGTCGAGACGGCGGTGGGCAGCGGCACCGAACGGCGCCGCCAGGTGGCCACGACCAACGTCGAGGTCCGCCCCGGAGACTCCCGCACCCTGGAGGTCACCGTGCTGACGGCGACCACCCAGGTCGGTACGGCCGAGCTCTGGTTGACCCCCACCGCCACCCCATGGACCACCCAAGTTGTTTCCGCACCAAGCTGTGATCAGTAGGAGGGAACCAATCATGCGGCTATCCCGCATCATCATGGCGCTCACGGTCGGTCTGGCCGTGCTGGCCGCGCCGACCGCAGCGGGGGCGGCGCAGCCGCAGCCGGCGCCCGGCACCGGAACGCCACAGCCACCGGTCTACCCGCCCGGCCCCGCGACGCTCACGGTGAGCCCGCCGACCGTCGTGGTCGGCCAGACCGCCACCCTGATCGGCAGCGGCTGGACGCCGGGCGAGACGGTCATCATCACCGTCAGCACGTCGCCGCTCGCGGCCGCCGTACCGGGCGCAGAGCAGGCGCGCCGCAGCAACGGCGAGACGGTCGCCATGGCGCCGGTCTCGTTCCAGCGGGCGCCCCAGCCCAGCCCCAGCACCATCGTGGTCACGGCGGACGCCGCCGGCAACTTCCGTACCACCTACACGCCGCGCCACCCCGGCCGGTACACCTTCCGGGCCGTCGGTCAGACGTCCGGTCAGGTGGCGACCGCGACGCTGACCGTGCTCAAGAAGCACGCGCCGGCGCTGCCCGTCACGGGTGACAGCCTGAGCACCCCGATGAAGTTCGGCGGGGGCCTCGTCGGCGCCGGCGCGGTGCTCCTGCTGCTGTCGCTGGTCTGGCGCAAGCGCCACCGCCTCGGGATGGGCACCGCGCGCTGACGGTGCGACTCCCTCCGGGCAGTGCCCGGACACCGCGAACGGGCTGGCGCCCGTCGGACACCCTCCGGCGGGCGCCAGCCCCTGCGCGTGCCAGCCCGCCGGCGGGCCACGAAGGCCCCACCCGGGCCGTCGCGGCGTGACCGGTGCCGCTGGTCGCCCGGGCGCCTGTGCCACCGAGCGTCCCGGGCCTCCTCGGGCGACCGGCGGAGGCATGGCACCATGGCCATGTCCTCCGCCGGGTGGCCGGGGCACGACATCGATGGAGTCGGGATGACAGGACTGGCCGGCGCGCCGGTGCCGGGGCTGGCGCCACTGTGGACGCACGACCCGGTCACCGCCGGCCCGTACCGGCTGGTCGGCCGGCTCGGCGCGGGCGGCCAGGGAGTGGTCTACCTGGGCGAGGACGACCAGGGCCACCAGGTGGCGGTCAAGATGATCAACATCGATCTCAGCGACCTCCGGGCGCGGTCGCAGTTCATGAAGGAGATCGCCGCGGCGCGCCGCGTCGTTCCGTTCTGCACCGCGCAGGTGCTCTTCGCCGAGGTGGACGGCGAACGGCCCTACGTGGTCAGCGAGTTCATCGAGGGGCCCACGCTCTACCGGCACGTCCGCGAGCACGGCCCGGTCACGGGCAACGCGCTGCACCGCCTCGCCGTCGGCACCGCCACCGCGCTCGCCGCGATCCACCGTTCCGACGTGGTGCACTGCGACCTGAAGCCCGACAACGTGGTGCTCGGCCGGGACGGCCCCCGGGTGATCGACTTCGGCATCGCCCGCGCCCTGGGCGTCACCGAGACGGTCACCAGCCGGGTGATGGGCACCACCGCCTACATGGCCCCGGAGCGGTTCCGCAACGACGCGGTCGGGCCACCCTGCGACGTCTTCGCCTGGGCCGCCACCATCGCCTTCGCCGCCGGGGGCCGACCGCCGTTCGGCAACGACTCGCTCTTCGCGGTGATGCACCGGGTGCTCAACGAGCCTCCCGACCTGCCTGCGCTGCCACCGGGCCTCGACGAGCTGATCCGGCAGTGCCTGGCCAAGGACCCGGCGCAGCGGCCGGAGGCCGAGCAGGTGCTGATGCGGCTGCTCGGGCAGGACGTCGGGGCCGCCGGCCCGCTGCGCCGCGAGACCGTGCTCCAGTTGGGCAACGAGACCGCCGGCGCGCCGACGCCCGACCGGCCGTTGCCGTTGCCCCGTCCCGCGTCCGGCGCGTCGGCACCCGCGGTCGGTCCGGAATGGACGCCGCCGTCGGGGGAGCGCGCGACGCCGCCGAACCCGTCCGCGGTCTCCGCGACCGGTGAGGCCCCCGCGCCGTCCGAACCCCGGGACGACGGCTGGGGGCGGCGGCTGCGCCGTGAGGCGGTCGACGCCGGGGGCATCTCGACCGCGATCTTCCTCGGCTCGGTCGGTGCCGCCGCCGGATACGTCGCGTCGAGCGCGGTGGACGCGGCCGCGGCGACCGGGGCGAGCACCTTCGTCGTGGTCTACACGGTACGGCTGCTGGTCGCGACGGCGCTCGGCGGCGGGTCCGACCGCACCTGACCGAGGGGTGCCGGGTGCGGCACCGCCGGTGGCACCGTCCCGATAGGTTCACTGCCACCAGTCGACCGCCGAGGAGGACTCCTGATGGCCCCAGCCCCGTCGCGTACGCGCCAGTGGTTGCCGTACACCGCCGCCGTCACCGCGGGGCTGCTGGTCATCGCCGGGGCGTTCGTGCTCGTACAGCAGCGTGACGCGGGCACCGCGCGGCCCCGGGCCGACTGCGCCGTACGCCTGGACGTCAACTCCTCGACCGAGAAGGCGGCGCTGCTGGTCGAGCTGGCGGAGCGGTACAACGACAGCGACCGGACGCTCGAGGGCGGCGGCTGCGCCCGGGTGCACGTCAGCGCCCTGAACTCGGGCAAGGCCGCCGAGACGCTGGCCGCCGGCTGGAGCGGCACCGGGCTGCCGCAGCCGCAGGTCTGGCTGCCGACGTCGAGCCTCTGGACCGGTCAGCTCCGGTTGCTCGACGAGGCCGCCGGACGGGCTCCGCAGACCCCGGGCCCCTACCCGTCGATCGCCAACAGCCCGCTGGTCATCGCGATGCCGCAACCCAAGGGCGAGCTGGTACGCCAGCGCGGGCCGTTGGGCTGGGGCGAGATCCTCGGTCTCTCCGGGCGGCAGGGCTGGGCGGGCTTCGGCCGGCCGGAGTGGGGCCGATTCACCTTCGGCAAGGACAACCCGAACCTCTCCACCTCGGGACTGGCGGCGACCATCGCCACCTACTACGCCGCCGCGAACCGCGCCAGCGACCTGACGAAGTCGGACCTGGCGGATCCGACGGTGACCCGGTTCGTCCGGCAGATCGAGGCCAACGTGTCGCACTACAGTGACGACTCGGTGGAGCTGCTGCGCGACCTCGCCGAGGCCGACCTGGCCGGCACGGGCGCCCGCGCCGGCGACATGAGCGCCATCGTCCTGCAGGAGGAGCTGGTCCACCTCTACAACGAGGGGGGACTGAGCCCACGGCAGGAGGGCCAGGATCGGGGTGCCCGGCCGAAGGTGCCGCTGGTCGCCGTACACCCGAAGGAGGGCACCTTCAACCTGGACCACCCGTTCGTGGTGCTCCCCTCTGCCGGCGAACGGCAGCGCGCGGCGGCGGACGACTTCCTGAAGTTCCTGACCGCCGACCCCCAGCAGGCGAGCTTCGCCCGTCTCGGCTTCCGCGACCACGAGCGCCGGGCCTCGGCGGAGCTGCTCGCCAGCGTCGGCGCCGAGCCCGCGGGTGGGCTGACCTACTTCGCGCCGCCGAACCCGACGGTGGTCGAGGCCATGCTGGACGGCTGGAGCACGCTGCGCAAGAAGGCCAACATCCTGATCGCGCTGGACACCTCCGGTTCGATGGAGGAACCGATCGGTGACAGCACCCGCTTCCAGGCCGCCTCGTCGGCGGCGGCCAAGGGGCTCGCGCTGCTCAACTCCGAGGACCGGGTCGGGCTCTGGTCGTTCTCCTCGGAGACCAGGAAGCGGCCCGAAGGCCCGTACCGGGAGGAGGTCCGGCTCGGCGACTTCGACCAGAAGCGCATCACCAGTCGGATCGCCGGGCTGCACGTCGCGGGCGACACCGCGCTCTACGCGACGGTCCGGGCCGCGCACAAGCAGGTGCTCGAGCGGTACGACCCGCAACGGATCAACGCCGTCGTCGTGCTGACCGACGGCAAGAACGAGTATCCCCGGGACAACGACCTGGCCCGGCTGCTCGCCGACGTCGCCCTGGACCCGCAGCGCCCGGTGAAGGTCTTCTGCATCGCCTTCGACCGGGATTCCGACTTCGCCACGCTGGACAAGATCGCCAAGGCGTCCTCGGGCAAGGCGTTCGACGCCACCGACCCCGCCACGATCGACGAGGCGTTCGTGAAGCTGGTCAGCAGCTTCTGAGCCGCCGGCGGGGCCGACGGGCGGGGAGACGCGCGTCGCCCCCCGGTCGGCGCCGCCGGCGCTGTTGCGGGTGACCGCTCGCGCCGTCAGATCAGGCCGTGGGCCAGCATCGCCTCCGCCACCCGGCGGAACCCGTCGATGTTGGCCCCGGCCACGTAGTCGCCGGGCAGCCCGAACTCCTCGGCGGTGCTCCAGCAGCGGTCGTGGATGTTGCGCATGATGTCGCGCAGCCGCTGCTCCGACTCGGCGAACGTCCACGAGTCCCGGCTGGCGTTCTGCTGCATCTCCAACGCGCTGACCGCCACCCCGCCGGCGTTGGCCGCCTTGCCCGGCGCGAAGCGCACCCCGGCCCGGCCGAGGATGCGTACGGCCTCCGGCGTGGTGGGCATGTTCGCGCCCTCCACCACCGCGACGCAGCCGCCGGCCACGAGCGCCGCGGCCTCCGCGCCGCCGATCTCGTTCTGCGTCGCGCACGGCAGCGCCAGGTCGCAGGGCACCTCCCAGACGGTACGGTCGGCGACCGCCACGGCGTGCGGCACGTGCCGGGCGTAGTCGTCGAGGCGGGCCCGGCGCTGTTCCTTCAGCTCCCGCAGCAGGTCCAGGTCGATGCCCTTGTCGTCCAGGACGTAGCCGGAGGAGTCGGAGCAGGCGATGACCTTCCCGCCGAGCTGGTGCACCTTCTCGATGGCGTAGATCGCCACGTTGCCGGAGCCGGAGACCACCACCCGCTTGCCGTCCAGGCTGTCCCCGGCCTGCCGGAGCATCTCGTCGGCGAAGAAGACCGCCCCGTAGCCGGTCGCCTCCCGGCGCACCTGCGCGCCCCCGTACGCCAGCCCCTTGCCGGTGAGCACGCCCGACTCGTACCGGTTGGTGATCCGCTTGTACTGGCCGAACAGGTAGCCGATCTCCCGGGCGCCCACGCCGATGTCCCCGGCCGGCACGTCGGTCTCCGCGCCGATGTGCCGGTACAGCTCGGTCATGAAGCTCTGGCAGAAGCGCATCACCTCCCGGTCCGAACGCCCCTTCGGGTCGAAGTCCGCGCCGCCCTTGCCGCCGCCGATCGACAGCCCGGTCAACGCGTTCTTGAAGATCTGCTCGAAGCCGAGGAACTTCACGATCCCGAGGTAGACCGACGGGTGGAAGCGCAGCCCGCCCTTGAACGGGCCGAGCGCGCTGTTGAACTCCACCCGGAAGCCCCGGTTGACCTGGATCCGGCCGCGGTCGTCCTCCCACGGCACCCGGAAGATGACCTGCCGCTCCGGCTCGCAGATCCGCTCGATGATCCGCGCCTCGGCGTACTCGGGGTGTCGGGCCAGCGCCGGGCCGATGCTCTCCAGCACCTCGCGTACCGCCTGGTGGAACTCCGGCTCACCCGGATTGCGGGCGACCACGCTGGTGAACACCGTCTCCACGGTCTCCGGCATACGACACGTCCCTTCGCTTGCGCTGGTAGTCCCTGTTGCTACCACCCGGACCCGGTTACCCGCCAACCGTCCCGCGATACGGACCGTGACCCTGGATCGGGCTGCTCGGACAGAATCCACGCAAAAGGGGGTCACGCACCGCCGCGAGGACGTGGTGGCGGAGCTGGCGGACGTGGCGTCGGGCCGGACCCGCACCCGAAACCGCGAGCGGCCACCCGCGCTGCGCGAGCGGCGGCGAACCGCCTGCCCTCGGGACGCTGATACCTGAGCGGCATAAAGATGCCTGTGTGGTATCAGGACGAGGGGACCGTACTGCCGGCCGACGAGATGCGGCGCGGCCGGTCACGGTTGGTGGACAGACCGTGGGCGGGTCTCTCTCCTCCCGAAATCCCGCACCTCGTCGACGGCGGGCGAGTCACAGGCCGTGGCGCCGGGCGGCCACCGCCCGTTGCGTCTCCTCGGCGACGAGGTCGGCGTTGATCTGGGCCGCGGCGAACACTCCGGCCGCCGCGGCGGCGCCGACCTGGGCCGCCGGGTCGGTGACGTTGCCCGCCACCCACACGCCGGGCACGTCGGTGCGGCCGGTCGGGTCGGCGGGGACGTGCTCGCCGACCCCCGCCGGGTGTTCCGCGGGCCGCAGCCCGAGGGCAGCGAGGAAACCCGCGCGCGCCACCATCCGCGACGAGACGGCCAGCGCGTCGCGGCCGACGACCGTGCCGTCGCCCAGCCGTACGCCCACGAGGCGGTCCTCGACGACCTCCAGGGACGCGACCTCGCCGTCCACCACGCGGATGTCCCGGGCCGCCAGCTGCTCCGCCTGCTCGGCGGAGAGCGCCCCGGTGTGCCGGAAGTACGTGACGTCGGCGCTCAACTGCCGGAACAGCAGCGCCTGGTGCACCGACATCGGCCCGCTGGCCAGCACGCCGATGGCCCGGTCGCGGACCTCCCAGCCGTGGCAGTACGGGCAGTGCAGCACGTCCCTGCCCCACCGCTCCCGCAGTCCCGGGACGTCCGGCAGCTCGTCCACCAGCCCGGTGGCCACCAGCAGCCGCCGCGCACGGACCTTCCGGCCGTCGTCCAGCGTCACCGTGAAGCCGCCGTCGTCCCGGAACACCGCCTCGACCTCGCCGGTCACCAGCCGCCCGCCGTAGCCGCGTACCTCCGCCCGGCCGCGCTCCAGCAGCTCGGCCGGCCGGATCCCCTCGCGGGCCAGCAGCCCGTGCACCCCCTCGGCGGGGGCGTTGCGCGGGGCGCCCGCGTCGAGCACCACCACCGACCGCCGTGCCCGGGCCAGCGTCAGCGCCCCGCTCAGCCCTGCGGCGCCACCTCCGATCACCATCACGTCGTAGCTACTGTCCAGCCGATCGGTCACCGTGACCACCTCCCGCGACCACGATGCGGCTGCGGTCGTCATGGTGGCAAACGTTGTTGCCATAGTGGCAAGATGGCGCCATGGACGACGACCTCGACCACACGCTCGGCGCCGTCGGGCCCCGGCTGCGGGCGCTGCGCCGGCAGCGGGAGACCACCCTCGCCGACCTGTCGGCGGCCACCGGCATCTCGGTGAGCACGCTCTCCCGGCTGGAGTCCGGTGCCCGCCGGCCGACCCTGGAGCTGCTGCTCCCGCTGGCCAGGGCGCACGGCGTCACGCTCGACGAACTCGTCGACGCCCCGTCCACGGGCGACCCGCGTATCCATCTGCGCCCGGTCACCCGCCACGGGATGACCATGCTGCCCCTGACCCGCCGGCCCGGCGGCATCCAGGCCTACAAGCTCGTGATCCCGGGCAGCGGTCGCCGGGCGGAACCGGACCCGCAGACCCACGAGGGCTACGAGTGGCTCTACGTGCTCAACGGGCGGCTGCGGGTCGTCCTCGGCGACCAGGACCTCGTGCTCACGCCGGGGGAGGCGGCGGAGTTCGACACCCGCGTACCGCACTGGTTCGGGTCGGCCGACGCCGAGCCGGTCGAGTTCCTCAGCCTCTTCGGCAGGCAGGGCGAACGCGCCCACCTGCGCGCCCGCCCCAGGACCCCACCCCCACCCCCACCCTCCTCGACCCGGTGATCATGAGGTTGGCGGCACCAGCGGAGGTCGAAATCGCCGCTAACCTCATGATCGACCCGGGCGGGCGGGCGGGGGAGCGGGCGGCGGGCGAGTGGGGGAGCGGGAAGGATGGGTGGGTGGGGA
>NZ_JBAKHL010000090.1:0-14598 GCF_036902715.1 Micromonospora sp. CPCC 205546 | reverse complement strand
GTCGTTCAGTGTCGCGGTCATCACGGCACCCTCCTCACCAGGCACAACGCCCGATGGGTCAGGCCGGAAACACCGTTAGATCCACACTCCCCCAAAACCCGGCCAAAGTTGACGAAGAACGACCATCGGCGCCCGGGTATAGAACCAGCTTGACAGCCGAGGTGAGCGGGCAGGGACAGCGAGATGCCCGGCGTCGGCAGGCTCGGCTAATGACCGTGGCCGGGACGAGTCATCAGGGTGACGTCGCTGCTGGTTGCGATCACCAGCGTGCGGCCCGAGGGGGAGAAGCCAGCGGCCCGCAGTTCCGAGTAGTTCGAGTGGAGGATGTGCCACCAGGTCCCGCCGGGCGGACCCCTGTGCAGGCCACCATCCGTGGACAGCAGGACTCGATGGTTCGGCCAGTCGGGTGCGACGACGTCGAGGGTCCAGCCGTCCTCGGTGGTGCTGTGGAGTCCACCGCCGAAGAGACCGGCGATGCGTACCTGCACACCAGCTAGTGGCCCCAGGCCGGGACAGGACAAATCGGGGCCGGACGGTTCACACAACTCCCGGTCGGGATCGCGGTCCCGAGCGATCTTTGCCCCGGTCGAGGCATCGAGCACACCACGGCCCTGGCTCGATACGACCATGAGAAGGTCGTCACCGCTCACCGGATGAGAGGCGAAGCCGACGCCGAGCAGCCCGCCCACAGGGATGTGGGAGTACAGGCCAGGCATCGGGCACCACGGGGCGGGTGGCGGCACCACGGAGGCCGCCAGAAACCGCTCCCGCAACTGCTGCTGGTACTCAGAGATCATCCGGTCCTCATGCCAAGCCATCGAGACGACACCGGGAGGCTACCCGCCACCTGGCAAGGATTCGATCTCGTCGAGCATCAGGTGGGACACATTCAGCATCAGCCGGGTCACGACAAACTTGCCGACAGGCTGCGATCCGTCAGCTGATGTGCGACAGACGTCCGCCAACTGCTCGATGCTCTCCGGTCACCTGAGGACTTTTTCCTGCGAACCGAGTTGCCTCCGGTAACGAAGCCAGATGCCGTAGCCGCCAGCCATGACACAGCCGATGGCCACCAAGATAAGGACGTAAGTCAGCCGTTTGTCAGCCGCAGCGTCGCATGCTGACCGAAAATCGGCATAGTTGGAACCGGCTTGACGGTATGGGGCAATTAGGGTTCCGCAGTCGCTGAACTCCCAGCCATAAGCGGAAAAGGTTCCTGTCAGCACCAGTGCTGCCGGTGTCAGCAGGAGGGCACCGGCTGAGGACCGGCGAATCCAGTTGTCGAACGAAGCGGCGGTATCAGAAAGTAGCCGGACCAGCACGCTGAGAGCCGCACCGCACACCACCACGAACGCCGTAACGAGCCCGGCAACCGAGACGCTGGTCTTGTTCGCAGCTGCACCTCGGAAGTATGCGATCGCCGCAAAGACGGCTGCGATCGCTCCAGCCGCCAGGCACACCGCAATCACATGCTGTCGGCGCGCTGAGATCGCCTGAGGCAAGGGTCCCATAAACACTCCTTCGATCACTTAAAGATGATCTTAGTCAAAACGCCTTAGGTCCGCCGCTACGCACCCACTTCGGGATGACAGGAGATTGGTCGGCGGCTAACTTGCCGCCTCTCGATCACCGGCCCTGCCGCGACCTGGCGGACTTGTGTCGCACGTCAGTTGTCGGCTCACACCCCGAATATGGTTTCGTTGCCGAATTGGCTCTAATAGATCAAAGCGGGCCGCGCCGGCCCCACCCCGGCCTGCTGGCGACCTTCGGCCGGCATCGGCCGGGTCGGCCGGCCACGCTGGCGGACTCCAGGAGCCGTTGCCCTCCGGGCGGGGGATCTTCGACAGAGATGGAGAAGGCCCGTTCGGAGGGTGCGGCAGTCGGTGGTTGCCGCGTCGCCATCCCCACCGTGTGGGAGCAAGAGCGGGGGCGCCGTGGTGACATTCGCGCCAAAATCAGGCCGTTCCCAGGCCGCCATACGTCCGCCAAAGTTGACCCAACGACGACCATCGACGCCCGGACATAGAACCAGCTCAGGGCCTTGATCGGGGCTCTGAGCTGGTGGGCGACGGACGAGTCGACCTGTACGCCGGATTCTGTGACCGGCACGCGCCCCGAGGGGCTCGTGCCGGCGGCGGCCATCCATCTAGGCCTGCCGTCGCCGGCAGGCTCGAGCGGCCTACCCGCAGACATCGGGCGGGCAGCCCTCAAGCGTCTGCGCGGGTCGTCGTCCTGCTGGTCGACGGCCCTTTCTTGGCCTTGCTCCGGGTGGGGTTTACCGAGCCACCCCGGTCACCCGGGGTGCTGGTGGGCTCTTACCCCACCGTTTCACCCTTACCGTCCCCGATGGGGCCGGCGGTCTGTTTTCTGTGGCACTGTCCCGCGGGTCGCCCCGGGTTGCCGTTAGCAACCACCCTGCCCTGTGGAGTCCGGACGTTCCTCGGCGGCGGGCCGGAGCCCGCCGACGCGACCGCCCGGTCGACTCGTCCGTCGCGTACCCATCCTAACGACGCCACGGTCACGCCTATTGCCACCCCGGGCCGGTCCGTGCCCCGGCTGCCGCGACCGGGTACTAGCCTCTGGTGACCATGGATTTCTCCGACGCCGCGCTGCTGCTCGCCGCCGGTCTCGCCGCTGGCACGGTCAACGCGGTGGCCGGCGGGGGGTCGCTCATCACCTTCCCGGCGATGATCGCGGTGGGGCTGCCGCCGGTGCCGGCCAACGTGAGCAATTCGGTCGCGGTCTTCCCCGGGTACGTGGCGAGCGTGGCGGGCAGCCGGCAGGACCTGCCGCCCCGGCGGGCGCTGGCCGCGCTGGTGCCCACCACGATCGTCGGCACGATCGCCGGCGCCCTGCTGCTGCTGGCCACCCCGGCCCGGGCGTTCGAGCTGGTGGTGCCCTTCCTGGTGCTCGGGGCGACGGCGGTGCTGGCTTTCCAGGATCCGCTGCGCCGGCTGGTCGGGCACCCGCGCGACCTGGCGCCGCGCCGCCGTACGGTCACCGTGCAGGCCATGGTCGCCCTCGGCGCGGTGTACGGCGGCTACTTCGGCGCGGCGCTCGGGGTGATGCTGGTCGCGGGTCTGGCCCTGGTGCTGGACGCGACGCTGGCCCGGGTGACCGCGTTGAAGAACCTGCTCTCCGCCCTGGTGGGGCTGACCACGCTCGTGGTGTTCGCGCTGTTCGGGCCGGTGAACTGGGCGGCCGTCGCGGTGGTCGCTCCGGCGACCCTGGTCGGCGGGTACGCCGGCGCTCGGCTGGTGCGCCGGCTGCCGCCGGTGGTGCTCAAGGTGCTGATCGTCGTCTTCGGCACGACGATCGGGCTCTACCTGCTCTGGCGCGCGCTGCGCTGATTCCCGGACGCCCGGATGCGAGGCGAGGGGCCCCTGCCTGGCGCAAGGGCCCCTCGCTACTCAGGCGACCGGTTCCGGGGCCGCGTTTGCGTCGCGGCGCGGGCCGGGCACGACGCGCGGGTCGCCCTCGTCGGCGAAGTAGTCGTCCGACGTGGTGCCGTCGCCGCCGTCGCGCACCTTGGCCGCCCGCAGCAGCACCGTGAGCAGCGCCGCGACCGCCAGGTTGACCAGCACGGCCACGATCCCGACGTAGATCGTCTTCGGGGTGTCGAAGCCGAAATCGGCCAGCGGGAACGCCGAGCCGCCGAAGTGCTTGCGGCCGGTCGCGGCGTTCGGGATCTGGTAGAGCATCCACATGCCCAGCCCCATGCCCGCGACCCAGCCGCCGATCAGCGCGCCCCGGTGGAACCAGCGGGTGTAGAGGCCCAGGGCCACCGCCGGCAGCGTCTGGAGGATGATCACGCCGCCGATGAGCTGGAGGTCGATGGAGAACTGCGGGTCGAGGAAGACGATGCAGGCCACCGCGCCGACCTTCACCACCAACGAGGTGATCTTGGAGACGTTCGCCTCCTGCGCGGGGCTGGCGTCCCGCTTCAGGTACTCCTTGTAGATGTTGCGGGTGAACAGGTTCGCCGCCGCGATCGACATGATGGCGGCCGGCACCAACGCGCCGATGCCGATGGCCGCGTACGCGACGCCGGCGAACCAGTCGGGGAACTGCTGGTCGAACAGGACCGGCACCACCGTGTTGCTGTCCACGGTGCCCTCCTTCGACCCGGGCAGCGGCTTCACCCCGGCCGCGATGGCCATGAAGCCGAGCAGCGCGATCAGGCCGAGCAGCAGGCTGTACGCGGGCAGCGCCGACATGTTCCGCTTGATCACGTCGCGGTTCCGGCTGGCCAGCACGCCGGTGATGCTGTGCGGGTAGAGGAACAGCGCGAGCGCCGAGCCGAACGCCAGCGTGACGTACTGCAGCTGGTTGTTGGCGTTCAGCAGCACCCCGTCGTTGGGGTTCGGCGACGCGTCGAACTTCGCCTCGGCGGCGTCGAAGATCTCGCCCCAGCCACCCAGCTTGTACGGCAGGTACAGCACCGCCACCAGGATCACGATGTAGATCAGCGTGTCCTTGACGAACGCGATCAGCGCCGGCGCGCGCAGCCCCGACTGGTAGGTGTAGGCGGCCAGGATCGCGAACGCGATGATGATCGGCAGGTGCCGGGCCAGGGCGCTCTCGCCGGTCACCCCCATCGTCTTGAGCACCGCCTCGATGCCGACCAGTTGCAGCGCGATGTACGGCATCGTCGCCACGATTCCGGTGATCGCGACGAGCAGCGCCAGCACCGGCGAGTCGAAGCGCTTGCGGACGAAGTCCGCCGGGGTGACGAAACCGTGCCGGTGCGAGACCGACCAGAGCCGGCACAGCACCAGGAACACCAGCGGGTAGATGACGATGGTGTACGGGACGGCGAAGAAGCCGGCCGCGCCCGCCCCGAACATCAGCGCCGGCACCGCCACGAAGGTGTACGCGGTGTAGAGGTCACCGCCGACCAGGAACCAGGTGATCCAGCCGCCGAAGTTGCGCCCGCCCAGCCCCCACTCGTCGAGGTGGGCCATGTCCTTCGGCGCGCGCCACCGTGCCGCCACGAATCCCATGGCGCTGACCAGCAGGAAGAGCACCGAGAAGACGATGATCTCGGTGAGGTGGTCGCGCCACATCAGCGGCCACCCGCATCCGTACCGGCCGGCTCGTCCGACGGGCTGCCGGCCCGCTTCTTCGTCATCTGGTAGACCAGCGTGGTGGTGGCCACGCCGAGCAGGATGTAGGCGAGCTGGAGCCAGTAGAAGCGCGGGAAGCCGAGGAACCGCGGCGAGTCGGCGTTGAAGAAGACGGGGATCAGGGGCACCACGATGGGGATGAAGAGCAACCAGTTCCAGGGGCTGTGGTCCTTCGCCCGGGACCGCGCCGCTGCGGGCGCCTCCGGCTCGGGTGCGGCCATTGCGACAAACCTCCGCGTGTCGTAGATCGGCACTGATGACGGCCGGAGGCTACGACCCTGTGAGCCGGGTCACCTTCGATGGGAGGAGGATGCTGCGCCGAACGGCGGACGGCGTGCGCCGAACGGCGACGCCGGGCGGCCGGGTGGCCGGCCCTGCCCGGCTCAGATCGCGGCGAGGTGCGCGGTGTCGTTGACCGTACGGACGGCGACGCCGCCGTCGGGCCACGTGTCGAGCACCGAGATGCCCGCGGCGTCGAGGAAGAGCCGGTGCAGGAAGCCGTCACCGGCCGCGAGGGCGTCGCGCAGCACCAGCTTGATCGGCGAGACGTGCGAGACCACCACGACGGTCTCCCCGGGGTACGCCCGGCACAGCCCGTCGACCGCGCGACGGCAACGCTCGGCGACGTCGGCGAACGACTCGCCGTCGGGCGGGGCCACCCGGGTCGAGGCGAGCCAGGCGTCCATCTCCCCCGGCCACTCCTCGCGGACCTCGGCGAAGGTGCGCCCCTCCCAGGCCCCGAAGTCGCACTCGATCAGGTCGTCCTCGCGGCGCACCGGCGCACCGCCGAGCGCCCCGGCGATCGCCTCGGCCGTCGCCGTACACCTCGACAGGGGCGAGCTGACCACGGCCGCGACGCTCGGGGCCAGAGCGGCCACCCGGGCGGCCGTGGCCCGGACCTGGGCCCGGCCGCGCTCCGACAGCGGCACGTCGCCGCGACCGGAGTAGCGGCGCTGCTCGGTGTACGGGGTCTCGCCGTGCCGGACCAGGATGAGCCGGGTGGCGGTGAAGCTCGGGCGCGGCTCCCAGGAGGCGGGTGCGGTGGCCGGGTCGGTGCCGGTGGTCGTCGCCGACGCGGCGCGGGCGGCCACCTCCCGGGCCCTCGCGCGGGCCGGCGAGTCGGGGCCGGCGACCTCGCGCGGCGGCTCCACGACGCGCGGCGGCGCGACGGCGGCCCGGGCCGGCGCCTTGCCGGCGGCGACGTCCATGGCGGCGTTGGCGAGGGCGTCGGCGTGCCGGTTGCGTTCCCGGGGGATCCACTGGAACCGGACGGCGGCGAAGCGGTTCACCAGCCCGGCGGCCTGTGCGGCCAGCGGGCGCAGCCCGGGATGCTTGATCTGCCAGCGCCCGCACATCTGCTCGACCACGAGCTTCGAGTCCATCCTGGCCTCGACCTCGGCGGCGCCCACCTCGGCGGCAGCCTCCAGCCCTGCGATCAGCCCCCGGTACTCGGCGACGTTGTTGGTGGCGACGCCGATCGACTCGCTCCGCTCGGCCAGCACCTCACCGGTGTCCGCGTCGCGGACCACCGCGCCGTAGCCGGCCGGACCCGGGTTTCCCCGGGACCCGCCGTCGGCCTCGACGACGACCACGCGCGGCGCCACGGGCTACAGGCCGGACTCGTTGGTGCGGACCATGATCCGCCGGCAGTCCTCGCAGCGGACGACCTCGTCCGGGTCGGCCTTGCGGATCCGGGCCACGTCGGCGCCGGAGATCTCGATGCGGCAGCCGCCGCACCGCCCGGCGGTCAGCAGCGCCGCGCCGAGCCCGGTGTCCTCGCGGATCTTGTCGTACAGCTTCACCAGGTCGGCCGGGAGATCGGCCGCCAGCGGCTGACGCGCGCCGCGCTTGAACTCCTCCTCCTTGGCGATCTCGGCCAGACTCTCGTCGCGGCGCCGTTCGGCGGCGTCGCGCTTCTCCCGCACCTCCGCGAGCCGCTTCTCGACGCCCTCGAGCACGCCCTGGGCCGTCTCCCGCTGCTCCATCAACTCCAGCTCGGCGTCCTCCAGGTCGCCCTGGCGGCGGTTGAGCGAGACCAGCTCGTGCTGGAGGGCCTCCAGCTCCCGGGCCGGACCGGTGCCGGCGGCGAGCCGGGCCTCGTTCTTGGTCTTGCGGGCCCGCACCTGGTCGACGTCCTTCTCCATGCGGGCGATGTCCCGGTCCAGGTCGTCGACCGCCACCTGGGCGCGGACCCGCTCGTCCTCCAGCGCGGACAGCTCCCGGGCCAGCGCGTCCAGCTCGGCCCGCTCGGGCAGCGAACGGCGGCGGTGGGCGAGCTGGGCGAGGGCGGTGTCGATCGCCTGGAGGTCGAGCAGGCGGCGCTGGACCTGGGGGTCAGCCTTCACGGTCGGGGCTCCTTGTCGTCCACCGCGGGTGGGGCGGCGTGTACGGTCCACGGGTCGGTGGCCAGGTCGGACACCAGCGTCTCGACACCCGTCGCCTCCCGCAGGAGGACGGCCAGGTCGTCCAGCCACGGTCGTTCCGTCGCCCAGTGGGCGGCGTCGAGCAGGGCCGGACCGTCGGCGGCCAGGTGCTCGCCGGCCGGGTGGTGGCGCAGGTCGGCGGTGAGGAACGCGTCCACCCCGGCCGCGGTCGCGTCGGCGAGGAAGCCGTCCCCCGCGCCGCCGCTGACCGCGAGGGTACGAACCATACGCCCGGGATCCCCGGCGGCGCGAACTCCCCAGGCGGTGGCGGGCAGCACGGCGGCGGCGTGCCGGGTCAGCTCCGCGAGCGTCACCGGCTCCGGCAGCTCGCCGATCCGGCCGATCCCCCGGCCGTCGCCGTGCGCGGGCGAGCCGGGCGCGGGCCGGTGCAGCGGGCGCAGCCCGGTCAGCCCGAACCGGGCGGCGAGGGCGTCGGAGACCCCCGGGGCGGCCACGTCGGCGTTGGTGTGCGCGACGTACAGCGCCACGTCGGACTTGATGAGCCGGTGGACGATCCGGCCCTTGTAGGTCGTGGGAGCCACCGACGAGACGCCGCGCAGCAGCAGCGGATGATGCGCGACGATCATGTCGGCACCGGCGTCGAGCGCCTCGGCGACCGTCTCCGGCACCACGTCGACCACGCAGAGGAGCCGGCGCACCGGGGCGCACGGCTCGCCGAGCACCAGCCCGACGCGGTCCCAGTCCTCCGCCCAGGCCGGCGGGTAGCGCCGCTCCAGCTCGGCGACCACGTCGGCGACGGTCGGCGGGACTGCGTTGGTGCTCACGGCGGGCCAGCTTACCGGCGCGGGCCGTGGCGGGGGGCGTCGCCCACCGCCGCGACGGCGTGTCCCACCGCCGTCCTGGTGCGCCGAGGGGTCCCTGGCTGACGTCGTACGCCGGCCGGGGACCCTCCGACACCGCTTCAGGCCACGGGACAGAGCCGGTCCCGCACGGCGGCCAGGCCCAGGGCCCACGGGAAGGCGTGCGCGTACCGCTCGCCGGTGCCGGGCGGGTGCAGCGGGAAGACGTGGTCGCCGAAGAGCACCGTGACCCCCCACTCGGTGAGCCGGGCGATGCCGGCCCGGAACGCCGGGTGCGCCGCCATCGCCGCGTTCGTGTACGGCACCGCCACCACCGGCACCCCCAGGCCCTGCGCCTCCACCACCAGCCCGAGGGCCAGTGTGTCGGTGATGCCGGCCGCCCACTTGTTGACGGTGTTGACCGTCGCCGGGCAGACGATCATCGCGTCCGCCTGCGGCAGCACGTCGAGGTCGCCCGGATTCTTGTAGTGGGTGCGGACCGGATGGCCGGTCTGCCGGGCCAGCGCGGCCCGGTCGACGAACTTGGCGCCGTCCGGCGTGGTGACCACGCAGACGTCCCAACCGTCCTGCTGGGCCAGCTCGACGAGGCGGTCGACGTGGCGGGCCAGCGGCGAACCGCAGGCGATGACGTAGAGCACCTCGCGGCGCTCGCTGCTGCTCGGACGCGGACCGGTCATCAGGCCGCCTCCGCGCTCATACCCCTACTCCCATGTGCTCAGCCAACTCCGCAATCGGAGAAGGCGGCGCACCACGTGTGCGACGCAGGATGTCCGACATCACCTCGTGCGCGATCGGCCGGCAGCGGATCTCCGACGGGGCGAGGCGGTCGCCGCGCAGCAGCATCTCGCCGGCGTTGGCCACGTCGCCGACGTGGGCGAAGCCCCGGGCGATGTCGAGCAGGTGGTGGGCCCGGCGCTCGGGCAGCAGGGCGTTGAACGCCGCCTCCTGGATCCGCTGCTGGTGCACTTCCACCGCCCGGCCGCCGTCGCCCAGCTCGACCGCCGCCGCCGCCCGGTGCAGCTCCACGTTGGTCGGCCCGAACGAGGTCCAGTAGTGGTTCTGGTCGCCGCCCAGCAGGATCGCCGCCTCCTGCGCGCCGTTGATCAGGTCGCCGACCGTCGCGGAGTCGCCGATCCGGGCGGCGGCCATCGCGCCCTGGAGCAGCAGCATCCCGTAGACCGACAGCAGGGCCGGGGACGCCTCGGTGCCGCCCCCCGGGGCGAGCCGGTTGGCGATGGTGACGTTGAGTTCGAGGGCCGGTCGGGGGCGGCCCATCGCCACCAGGGCGTTGCAGACCCGGGTGGTGGCGATGCCGGCCAGCAGCGGGTCGTCGGCACGCTGGGCGACCGCCATCGAGCGGTCGGCGGCCAGCCAGGCCAGGTCGCACTCGCCCAGCTTGCGCAGCACCGACGAGGCGATCTGGTAGACCTGCCCGAGCAGGTGGGCCGCCTCGCGGGCCTGGTCGCCGCCGTAGCCGGCGTCGGCGGCCTGGGCGTCGCGCAGCAGCTTCGGCAGCGCCCGGGTGAGCATCCCGTACCGGCCGTACTGGTAGGTGAGCCAGGCGTGGTTGACGGCCTTGCGCATGTCGGCCAGGGGCGGGGGGTACGGCGCGGCGTCGAAGTACGCGCTCATCGAGTCGTACCGCTCCAGGGCCGCCCGGATCTCCTGCACCTCGACCTGGTCGATGCAGTTGAGCGCGTCCGTACGCCGCTCCGGGTCCTTGCCCAGCAACAACTGCACGTCGACCTGGAGGATGGCGGCGATCTCGTGGAGGACGGAGAACTTGTCCAGCCGGCGCACCCCGCGCTCGACCTTGTCGACCCAGCTCTTCGACTTGCCCAGCCGGTCGGCGAAGACCTGCTGCGACATCTTGCGCCGCCCCCGCCAGTACGCCACCCGCCGCCCGATGGGTAACTCGTCCATCTACCCGTCCCTCCCCTGTGCCTGCTCGAGCGGGCGTGCCGAGCCGGTCGTCCCAGTCGCGGCGATCCGTACGTCTCAGGTTTTCGCTGGTCGCACAGCATGTGCGTCAGCCGTAAAGCCAGTCCTCGTAGTTTTCGTGCAAGTTGCATCAGCCGTTCGTCAGCTCAACGATCGCGGGTTACGGCAGTGACGGTGCTCGACAAGCGACCTGGGCACCGGCCGGGGTCCGGCGAGGGGAGATGGCACATGTGGGGAAATGTCGCGCCGCGCGTCGTTCAACTGTCCCCGTTGGAACGGGTACGGCTGCGCCGGGTGGCCGTGCGCTACGCCCTGCACGGCTGGGACGTCACCCCCGGCGCCTGCCTGGCCCGCAGCCGCTTCGTCTGCGGCCGGGCCGGCTGCCCGACGGTCGGCTGCCATCCCGCCCTGGAGAACTGGGAACACGCGGCGAGCGCCGACCCCGCGCGGGTCGCGACCTGGTGGCGCACCCGGCCCCACGGCGTCCTGCTGCCCACCGGACGGGCGTTCGACGTGCTGGAGGTGCCCACGTACCTGGGCCGGCACGTGCTGGACGCGGTGCGCACGCACCCGGCCGGCGTCGGCGTACGCGGGCCGGTGCTGGTGACCCCGACCGGCCGCTGGATGTTCCTGGTGCGCCCCGGCGACCCGCTGCGGCCCGAACTCGACCACTGCTTCCACGTGGTGCGGCACGGCCCGGGCTCGTGGATCCCCGCCCCGCCGACCCGGCTGCCGGAGGGCACCGTCCGGTGGGCGGTGACGCCCGAGCACGCCCGCTGGCAACTGCCCGACTCCTACCTGGTGCAGAACGCGCTGATCGAGGCCCTGCGGGCCACCGGCGTCACGGTCACCTCCGACCTGCTCCCCGGCCACCTGCCGCTGCCGCGCCGGGGCATGTGACGGCGGCTCGACGGCCACCCCGGGGCAGGTGAGCGCGGCTCGACAGCGACACCCGGGGCAGGTGACGGCGGCTCGACAGCGACGCCCGGGGGCCGGCGCTCGTTGAGCACGTCGACGGCGCGACCGCGCCGGGAGCGGGGGGTTACATGTCCATCGACGACACCGCGCGCCAGCCGGACGGTGCGGAGCCTCCGCCCCGGCACCACCGGCCGCGCCGCCGCTGGCCGGTCACCCGTCCCACCGGGTCCCGCCCGGGCCGTCCCCGGCCCCTCGGCTCCCGCCCCGGCACCACCCGTCCCTTCCGCTGACCCTCGGTCGACGGCCCGACCTGGCCCTCGGCCGGCGACCGGGCCGCAGCCCGTGGCCTCAGCCAGAGCCCGGGCCGCAGCCCGTGGCCTCAGCCGGAGCCCGGGCCGCAGCGTGTGGCCCTCGGCCGATGGCCGGACCTGGCTCTCAGCCGAAGCCGGGACGCAGCCCGTGACCCTCAGGCGGAGCCCGGGCCGAAGCCCGGGCCCCTCGCGCGGACCGGAGTCGCCGGGGCTCAGGCCAGGGGCAGGTCGGTGGAGTGCAGGAGGCGGGCGTCGTCGGTGACGACCGCGTGCCGGTGGGCGGGCAGGCCGTCCAGCCAGCCGATGCCCGCCGGCCCCATCGCGACGGCCGCCGTGGCGTACGCGTCGGCCAGCCCGAGGTCCGACCCGACCACCGTGACCGAGCGCAGCCCCCGCGCCGGAGCGGCCCGACGGGGGTCGAGCACGTGGTGGCCGCGCTCGTAGACGCCGGAGGTGGCCACGGCCAGGTCGGTGCCGGCGAGCACGAGGCAGGTGGACATCGCGTCCCACGGATGGCGGACGCCGATCCGCCACGGGCGCCCGGTCGAGGAGCGACCGCGTACCCGCACGTCGCCGCCGGCGTTGAGGCAGTGGTTCGCCGCCCCGGCCGCGAGCAGCCGGTCCGAGGCGACCTGCACCGCCCAGCCCTTGACGTAGCCGGACGGGTCGAGCCGGCCGGTGGCGTACGCGTCGAAGAAGCCGTCGGTGGCCTTCCACAGGTCGGCACAGCGCGCCAGCACTGCCCGCAGGTCGGCGCCGGCCGCGGCGAGCGGCAGCTCGCCCCGGTCGACGCGGCACACCTCGCTGTCGGCCCGGTACGTGCTGAACCGGGCGTCCACCTCGCGCAGCCAGGCGAACACGTCCCCAGCCAGCTCGTGCAACTCGGCGGCGGGCAGGTCGTCGGCCAGGTTGAGGCTGATCGCGGTGCCCATGACCTGCTCGACCCGGCGCAGCCCCGGCCTGGTCGCCGACGGGCCCCCGCCCGGGTCCGGCCCCGGCGCCATCGCCGACGGGCCCCCGCCCGGTGTCGCCGGCACCGGCACGTCAGTTGGCCCGGTCGATCGCGGCCTGCAACGACCTCTTGTACGAGGTGCTGGTGGCGGTCGCCCCGGAGACCGTGTCCACGTCGGCGCTCTGCCGCTGCACCACCAACCCCGAGCTGCCGCTGTAGCGGCCGTCGACCTGCTCGCTGCGCTGGTCGGACTGGGCGGTCTCCTCGGGCAGCTCCAGGGCCACCACGTCGACGATCCGGCTCCCGCGGAGGGTGATCTGCACCTGGACGTTGCCGTACTCGTTCTCCACCACCGGCCCCGTCACGGTGCGGGTGGTCGGCGCGGGCGGCGGCGCCTTGGTGGTGGTGCGCGGCGCGGACGGCGTGCGGGTGGTGCCGCTGGGCCGGCTCGCCGGCGCCCGGGTGGCGGTGCGGCCGGGCCGGGGGGACGCGCTGGTGCGCTCCGGTGACGGCGCGGCGGGGACGTCCTCGCCGGCCGGGGTCGGACCGGCCGGCGCGGGGACCACCGGCGCGGGCGCCACCGGCAGGTCCTGGGCGACGGGGCTGGTGCCCGGCGAACCCTTCAGCACCACCATGGCGGTGGTGCCGGCCGCCAGGCCGGTGATCGCGAGCAGGGCGCGACGCATGGGGGCCTTCCTACAGCTCGAACGTGGCGAGGTGGATCTGCCGGCGGGGCACGCCGGCCTCGCGGAGCACCTTCAGCGACTGCTCGACCAGGCCGGGCGGTCCGCAGAGGTAGACGTCGCGCCGGGCGACGTCGGGCACCAGCCGGCGCAGCCCGTCCGGGCTCATCACCTGGCGGGGGCCGGGATCGTGGCGGGAGCCGACGACGTACCAGATCGCGGTGTCCCGGGCCTCGGCGAGCCAGTCCAGCTCGCGGTGCAGCAGCACGTCGGCGGGGGTGCGGGCGCGGTAGATCAGCGCGGCGCCGGGCGGCAGCTCCTCCAGCATCGCCCGGATGGGGGTGATCCCGCTGCCGCCGGCGATCAGCAGGGCCCGTTCGCGAGTCCGGTGGGCGGCGGTGAAGGTGCCCGACGGGCCCTCCGCCCAGACCCGGGTGCCCGGTTCGAGGTCGCGCAGGTCGGCGGTGTGCGCGCCGACCACCTTGACCGTGAGCCGCAGCCAGCGGTCGTTGGCGGCGGCGGAGACCGAGAACGGGTGCGCCTGCCACCAGCAGCCCCGGGCGAGGAAGCGCCAGCGGAAGAACTGCCCGCCCAGCAGCTCCAGCCGCTCCAGCCGCTCCCCCGTCAGGTAGATCGAGATCGTGTCCGGGCTCTCCGCGACCACGTCCGCGACGCGCAGCCGGTGCCGCAGGTTGAACGCCAGCGGCGCGACCACCCGGCCCCAGAGCAGGGCGGCGAGCACCAGCGCGTACATCGCGATCCAACCGGTGCGCACCGGGCCGGGCCGGAACAGCTGCGCGCCGTTGCTGAACTGGTGGGCGAAGCCGAGCAGCAGCACCGCGTAGCTCGACAGGTGCAGGGCGTGCCACAGCTCGTAGGGCAGCGCGGTGCGGATCGCCCGGACGCTGGTGAGGCCGACGAGCACCAGGATCCCGGCGGCGGCGAACGCGGAGACCATGTCCTCGTAGTCGCGCAGCAGCACGCCGGCCTCGGTGAGCACCGGGTTGTCCTCCAGGTCGGCGTAGCCGAGGAGGATCAGCGACGCGTGCGCGAGCACGGCGACCAGCAGGGTGGCCCCGACGTCGCGGTGCCAGCGGGCGATCCGTTCGCCGCCGGCCCACCGCTCCAGCACCGGCAGCCGGCTCATCATCAGCACCTGCACGAGCAGCAGGTAGCCGGCGACCAGCCCGGTGATCCGGCCGGCGGCGGTGACGGTGGCGGCCGTCGACCGCAGCGACCCGGGCGGGGTGTCCAGCCACCAGGGCAGCACGCTGGCGAGCAGGCCGACGACGAGCAGCGCGGCCAGCAGCCGCCGGCCGCCGGGACCGCGGCGCGGCGGCACCAGCGGGCGTACGTCCGCAGCCGGCCGGGGGCGGGGGCGGGGGCGGGGGGGGGCCGGCCGGGGGGGGGCGGGGGGGGGGGG
>NZ_JBAKHL010000089.1:0-8059 GCF_036902715.1 Micromonospora sp. CPCC 205546 | reverse complement strand
GCCGGCTCATCATCAGCACCTGCACGAGCAGCAGGTAGCCGGCGACCAGCCCGGTGATCCGGCCGGCGGCGTGGGTGCGCGGGTACGTCACGCGTACAGCTTCATCGGACGGTACTTCTGCCGGGGGAAGATCTTGTCCACCTCCGCGTTGGTGAGCCCGAAGCGGCCCTGCGCGACGGCCCCGTAGACGTTGAACATGTTGTTGTACTCGGGCACGTCGCCGGAGTCCAGGTCGTCGAGCCCGTTCCAGGTGCCCAGCAGCGAGCCGGCGAGCTTGCGGCCGGAGAGCACGGTGACCACCCCGCCGTGACCGTGGTCGGTGCCGCCGCCGTTGGAGGCGACCCGCCGGCCGAACTCGCTGGAGACCATGATGGTCACGTCGGCCGACTTCTCCCCGAGGTCGGTGAAGAACGCCGCCATGGCGCCGGCCAGCTCGTTGAGCCGCCGGTGCAGTTGACCGCCGTCGCGGGTGCCCTGGTTCTCGTGGGTGTCGTAGCCGCCCATCCCGACGGTGGCGACCCGGACGTTCGCCCCGCCCTTGATGAGCTGGGCGAGCTGCTGGAACGCGTAGCCGACGCCCTTGTACTCCACGCCCTCGGCCGGCTGGTACGGCTTCGCGGCGAGGCGCTGCGCGGTGGCCAGCGCGCCAAGGCCGTCCTGCACGGCCTCCTGCACCGGGTGGTTGATCCCGGTGAAGAGCCCCTTGATCGCCTTCTCGGTCGCGGCCCGGTACCGGTCGTCGCCGTTGAGGCGCAGCGAACCGACGCTGTTGAGGGAGAGCGCGCCGTTGTTGCCGACCAGCGAGCGCGGCAGCGTGCTGCCGATGCCGACGCTGCGGAACGCGGTGCCGGTGCCGAGCGTGTCGACCAGGCTGTCCAGCCAGCCCCGGCCGCCGGTCTCGCTGGGCAGCCCGCCCAGGTTGCAGGCGTCCGCGGCCTGGAAGTGGCTGCGGGACAGCCGCTCGTCGGAGACCCCCGGGACGAAGCCGAGGTTGCCGCTCCTCAGCCACTTCTCCAGCGGCTTGAACGCGCTGGTCAGCTTGAAGCCACGGCCCAGCGCCAGGGAGTCGTCGGCGAGCAGCAGGTCGGGGCGGGCCTTGGCGAGCACCGGGTCGTCCGCCGGGGCGACGAGGCTCAGCCCGTCCAGCCCGCCGTAGAGGAAGACGTGGATCAGGGTGCCGGTCTTGGTGGCCGCGAACGAGGCCGAGGTGGTGACGAACTGGGCGGTCGCGAGGGCGGTGGCGGTGGCGGCGGCGCCGGCCACGAACGTACGCCGGGTCACGCCACGGCCGTCCTGCTGGGCCTCCTCCAGCTCCTCCAGCCGCCGGTAGCGGTCGGCCTCGGCGGCGTTCTCGGCGGCGACGATGTCGGCCTCGGCCCGCAGCAGCGCCTCGGCCGGGTCGTCGGCCAGCCGCCGCAGGTCGGGGCATTCGGGGTGCAGGGGGAACGTGTGCACAGTCTTCTCCATCGGGTGCCTCACCGGAGGTGGTGCTGGGGGGAAGCGAGGATCGCCCGCGCGACGGCGGTGACGGCCCCGTCGAACGTGGCGTCGACCTTGTCGCCGGCCGACACGCCGGCCACGCCGAGGATCAGGGACCGTTCCCTGGCACTCAGCTTCTGACCCACCAGCCGCAGGGCCAGCGCGTCCACGTACGCCCCGGCGGTGGCCGGCGGCCTGGCCACCAGCTTCTCGGCCGGGGTGTAGGTGAACACGGTGCGCCGGCCGGCGAGCAGTTCGCCCGCCTCGTTCCAACCGTTGACCATGGTGCCGGCGGAGGTCCAGGCCACGTACACGTCGGGGTAGCCGTCGGGGGTCGGCTGGCCCATCGGGTACTGGCCCAGTTCGCGCATCCGGTCGTGGACCTGCCGCAGCCCCCGGGCGTACGGGGTGCGCTTGCTGTCGCCGTTGTCGTGCCTCGGCGACGCCTCCGGGGACACCCCCAGGGCCCGGTACGTGGCGACGAGGTACTCCATCGGTCGACGCACCTTCTGGCCCACCGCCGCCCAGAACTCCGAGGAGCTGAACAGCGTCATCAGCACCGGCTTGATCATGCCCTTGTTGGCGCTGTACGTCTTCGCCAGCCGCTCCACGAGGGACTTCGGCGGGGTGTCCGAGACGAACCGGGTGGCGAGGCTCTGCGCCACGTACTTCGCGGTGGAGGGGTGCAGCGCGATGTACGTCAGGTACGCGTCGATGGCCGCCTCGGCCTTCTTCGGGTCCTTCGAGTTGTTCGCGTGGGTGAAGCCGAGGACCTTAACCTTGCCGACGTAGTGCCGCTCGGGGCGGAACACGTACTTGCCGTCGTTGACGCCCCGGCCGGTCTGGAGCAGGGCCGCCTGCCGGACGTCCTTCTCGGTGTAGCCGCCGTCGACGCCGACCGAGTAAAGCTCCAGGTTCTCCCGGGCCAGGTTCTCGTTGACCGCGTCGGCGCGGGAGTCGTTCTGGTTGAGGTAGAGCAGCAGCGCCGGGTGCCGGTTCGCGGCGAGCAGCATCTCCGGGTAGCTGCCGAGGGCGTGCGCCCGCACGACGTCGCGGTCGAAGGACGCGCGGTGGACCTCGCCGCCGTCGAAGTCCGCGGCGACGTGCAGGAAGTCGTTCCAGAAGTCGACCATCACCTCGAACAGCTGCCGCTTCGACCAGATCTGCCGGGCGATGGTGGCGTCCACCATCTCCTTCTCCGGCTGCGCGCCGCGCTCGTTGAGCTGCTCGCGCTGCTCGCGCAGCTGCGCCGTGCTCAGCTTCAGCGTCGGCAGCTCGGCGAGCTTCAGCTCGGCCTTCGTCGGGGCGATCTTGTCGGGGTCGAGCTGCCAGCGCAGCCAGCCGTCGATGCCCCGCTCCTTGATCTCGGCGACGACCTGCGCGGTGGCGCCGAAGGTGGCCCGCCGGGCCAGGTGCAGGACCGGGTCCTTGGCGAGCACCGTCTTGACGGTCACCTTGGTCTCCGCGGCGGCGGCCGCCGGCCCGGAGAAGGTCCGGCCGCCGGCCGGGGCGTTCTTCTTCAGCGCCTCGCCGGCCCGGGAGCCCATGTAGCTCTCGTTCTGCTCGGTGTAGGTGCGCACCGTGCTCGGCTGCTGGCCGCTCGGTCGGGCGGGGGTGCCGTCGGTGACCGTGGTGCCGGTGGCGTCACCGGCCACCGCGTCGTCGCCGAAGAGGCCCCGGATCTGCGGGGTCATCGCCAGGGCGGCGCCACCGGCCACCACGGCCGCGGTGCCGCCGAGGGCCACGAGGGCCTTGCGGCGGCCGACCTTGCGCTCCGGCTCGTCGCCGTCGTCCAGGTTGGGCAGTCCCGGCCCGGCCGACGGGGCGCCGGCCTGCCGCGCGAAGCCGTCCGGGCCGACCCACTGCGGTCCGCGGGCGGCCGGCTGTCCGGCGTGGGCGTACTGTCCGCGCGGGTCGGCGGGGTGTCCACCCTGGTGCGGGGCGCGCGCGTCGTGGCCGTACGGGGTGGGGGTGTAGGTGTCGCGGTGACCGTCGGCGGCGGGGTACTGACGCCCGTCCCATCCGCGGTCGTCCCGCGGTCGACGTGGTGGCACATTCTGGTCGGCCATGTACCAATCCGTTTCTGCTACGCCGCGACGACTGGCACCGGACACGGGGTGCAGGTGCGGCGGCTCGTGCCTGAGGGGGTTGTCACCGGAAGGTAGTGAAGCGCCCGAGCGCCTTCAAGCAGCACCGGAAGCCCCCGGGACGGCACTTAAGGCGCCGCTCAGCGCCCCTCGGCGGCGGCGGATTTGCGCGCGGGTCGGCACGGACCTCGCGAGCAGGGCGTACGTGGCACGGCCGGGCCCGGACGCGGCGTTTCCGGCCGCGACGGGACGGGAGCGCACATACATCGCCACAGGCAAATTTAAGGTTCGGATAAGCCCGCGCTGAGGCGCCCACGCCTCCCGCAGGCGGTCCCCCGCCGCCGGCGGCGCGGGCGGTCCCCCGCGCGGCCGGAGCGGCTGCGCCCGGAAGGCCGAAAGTAGCAGCAGGACGGGAGCGTGAGCCGCCGCCGCAGCGGGTAT
The DNA here is from genome assembly GCF_036902715.1 of Micromonospora sp. CPCC 205546. Taxonomy (NCBI): domain Bacteria; kingdom Bacillati; phylum Actinomycetota; class Actinomycetes; order Micromonosporales; family Micromonosporaceae; genus Micromonospora; species Micromonospora sp. CPCC 205546. The sequence continues at coordinate 4,052 of NZ_JBAKHL010000089.1, read as the reverse complement.
GCCGCCGAACCGCTGAACACGTGAGGGGAAGGCACATGCTCAGCAAAGAGGATCAGCGCAGGTTCGAGCAGATCACCCGTCAGCTCCGGGAGAGCGATCCGGCGTTCTTCGCCCGGCTCGACAACCGGGCCCGGGCCCGTCGCGGTCGATGGCTGATGCTGTTGACGATCGTGCTGTGGGCCTCGCTGCCGGCGATGACCGTGCTGGCCGGCCGGCTGGCCGGGGCCGTCTGCGCGGTGGTCCTGGTGGCCAACGCGGCGATGATGTGGCGGTTCCGCCGCCGTTGGCTGTGACCCGCGGGCCCGCACCGTCGCGCCGGCGGCCTCACCGGCCGAGAAGTCGGTACGCCCGCCGCAGCCGCTCGACGAGGCCGGGCCCGCCCAGCGCGGGAGCCGGCGCGCCGAGCTGCCGCAGCAGCAGGTCCGGTCCGGTCGACAGGCTGGGTGGCCGGTCGGGCAACGGGACCGGGGGCAGCCAGAACCGGTCGACCGCCTCGGCCAGCGGCGCCGGCGGCAGGCCGGCGAGCGCCCGGGCCGCCCCGACCGGCGGGACGTCCACGGTGTCCCGGCCGGCATCCGGCCCGGCCCGGCGCGCTTCGCCGTGCCCGGCATCCGGCCCGGCCCGGCCCGCTTCGCCGTGCCCGGCGTCCGGCCCGGCCCGGCCCGCTTCGCCGTGCCCGGCATCCGCTCCGGCCGGCTCGCCGGCGGCACGCCGGTCACGCTCCACCGTGGACGGTGATGCCGTGCCGGCCTCCGGCTCGGCGCGGTCCGTCGTGGACGGCCCGGTACCGGCGCGGCGCCGGCGCGGTGATCCTGGGGGTGACGGGTCCGGCCGCTCGTCGACGCCCGCGGTGCCGGCCCGCAGGACGCGCAGCCGGCCGAGCAACTCCGTGCGGCTGCGGCCCCGCCAGTGCAGCAACTGGAACGGGTCGGCGTCGAACGCCTCGGCGAGCAGGTAGAACGTGGCCGCGAGGTGCTTGCAGGGCACGGCGAAGTCGGGGCAGCTGCACCGCTGACGCAGCTGGGCCACACCGGCGGGAAAGAGCGGGGCGCCCGCCGCCGCGAACAGCTCCTCCAGTTCCGGGGGCAGGTCACCGGCGAGCAGCCGGGCGCTGAAGAACGCCTGGGCGGCCAGTTCCTGCTCGACTCGGGCCCAGAGCGCCCCCGGGAACACCGGCAGGGCGATGCTCACCTCGTACGGCCTCGGGCGGGAGCCCTGCACCACGGCTTCGACGGTGCCGGGGGCCACCTCCAGGCGGACCACCTGGCCCGCCCGCGCGTACGACCGACCGCGGGTCAGCCGGGTGCCGAGGGCGAAGGACTCCAGCACCTCCAGGAAGCGCCGGGACCACCAGGACCGGCCGATGGCGCCCCGGGTGCTGCGCGCCTTCAGCCCGCCGTCGATCCGGCGTGGCCGGCCGTAGTCGGCGAACCGGCCGCCCGCCCCGTCCTCGCCCGCCGGCTGCCCGCTCACTCCACCACCGCCCCGGCCTCCAGGGTGAACAGCTCGCGTAGCTGCGTGGTGGACAGCTCGGTGACCCACTGCTCGCCGGCGCCGACGACCGAGGCGGCGAGGCTGCGCTTGTCGGCGATCAGCGCCGCCACCTTCTCCTCCACGGTGCCGGCGCAGACGAACTTGCGCACCTGCACCCGACGCCGCTGGCCGATGCGGAACGCCCGGTCGGTGGCCTGGTCCTCGACGGCGGGGTTCCACCACCGGTCGACGTGCACCACGTGGTTGGCCTCGGTGAGGGTGAGCCCGGTGCCGCCGGCCTTGAGCGACAGGACGAAGACGGCCGGTCCGCGCGGGGACTGGAACCGGGTGACCATGGCGTCCCGGTCGGCCTTGCCGACGCCGCCGTGCAGGAAGAGCACCTCACGACCGAAGCGGGCCGACAGGTGCCCGCGCAGCATCCCGCCGAACTCGGCGTACTGGGTGAAGAGCAGGGCCCGCTCCCCCGCCGCCAGGACCTCCTCCAGGATCTCCTCCAGGCGGGCCAGCTTGCCGGAGCGGCCGGGCAGGGCCGAGCCGTCGCGCAGCAGTTGCGCGGGGTGGTTGCAGACCTGCTTGAGCCGGGTCATGGCGGCGAGGACCAGCCCGCGGCGCTCGATGCCGTCGCTGGACTCGATGCGGGCCAGCATGTCGTCGACGATCGCCCGGTAGAGCGAGGCCTGCTCGGCGGTGAGGTTGCAGAGCACCTCCATCTCCAGCTTCTCCGGCAGGTCGGAGATGATCGAGGAGTCCGTCTTGAGCCGGCGCAGCACGAACGGGCCGGTGATCCGGCGCAGCCGCTCGGCCGCCTCGGCGTCGCCGTGCCGCTCGATCGGTTCGGCGTACTTCTTGCGGAAGGTCGCCGCCGGTCCCAGCAGGCCCGGGTTGGCGAACTGCATGATCGACCAGAGGTCCGCCAGCCGGTTCTCCACCGGCGTGCCGGTGACGGCGATCCGGTGCCGGGCGGGCAACGCGCGGACCGCCTCAGCCTGCCGGGTGGCGGCGTTCTTGACGGCCTGGGCCTCGTCGAGGACCACCCGCCGCCAGTCGACGCCGGCCAGGTCGACCGCGTCGCGGGCCGCGACCGAGTAGGTGGTGAGGACCAGGTCCGCGCCGTGCACGGCCGCGCCGAAGGCCTCGCCCCGCGCCCGTTCCGCGCCGTGGTGCACGTGTACGCGTAGCCCCGGCGTGAACCGCGCCGCCTCGCGCTGCCAGTTGCCGACCAGCGACATCGGGCAGACCAGCAGGGTCGCTCCGGCGTCCGGCGGGTCCCCGGCGAGCAGGGCGAGCAGTTGCACCGTCTTGCCCAGCCCCATGTCGTCGGCGAGCACCCCGCCGAGCCCGAGGGACTGCAGGAACGCCAGCCAGGCCAGCCCTCGCCGTTGGTACGGGCGCAGCGTGCCCCGGAACGCCGGCGGCGGGTCCAGCGGGGCGAGCCGGCGCTCCACGGTCCCGGCGAGCAGGTCGCCCAGGGCGCCGTCGGCGCTGACCTCCAGCACCGGCAGCGCGTCCGGCTGCTCGGCGTCGGCCAGGCCGAGCCGCAGCAGGTCCGCCACGGTCAGCTCGCCGGAGGAGCGCAGCAGCCGCAGGCCGGCGGCGAGCCGCTTCGGGTCCAGCTCCACCCACTGCCCGCGCAGCCGCACGAGCGGGGTCTTCAGCGCGGCCAGCGACGCCAACTCCTCGGCCGTGAGCGGCTGGTCGCCAAGGGAGACCTCCCAGCGGTAGTCGACGAGCGCGTCCAGCCCCACGCCCGCGGAGGCGGCGGCGACGGTGCCCGGGGCGGTCCGGCTGCGCGCCTGCAGCCGGGCGCCGAGCCGGGACGACGGGCGCCGCCACCACGACGGCAGCAGCACGGCGAACCCGGCGGCGTGCAGCACCGGCGCGCCCTCGCGCAGGAACCGGTGCGCCCCCTCGACGTCCAGTTCCAGGGCCTCCGGCGTGGCCGTACGCAGGGCGGTGTCCAGCTCGGGCCAGAGCCGGCTGGCGCGTCCCAGCTCGGCGAGCAGCGTCTCCTGCGGGTCGTCGCCGCGACCGGCCAGCCCGGCGACCGTCTCCGGTGCCCGCCAGACCTGCCCGGCGTGCACGTGCAGGCTCGGCTCGTCGGCGGCCTGCAGGCCGAACTCGACCCGCCACCGCCCGGCCTGGCCCACCGTCGCCGTCGGGTCGACGGGCACCACGACCACGGGCTCGGTGACGTCGTCGGCCGGCGGTTCGACCAGGCGGAAGCTGGCCCGGACCGTGCCGCCGGCCGCGTCGCGCTGCCAGGCGTCCAGTTCGGCGCGCAGGATGCCCAGCCCGGCCGGGTCGGCGGCGAACTCCCGCACCGGCCCGGTGAGCGCGGCCAGCCAGGCCGGCACGGCGCCGTTCGGGCGTACGCCCCGGGCCAGCGCGGTCTGCGCCAGGGCGGCCCGCACGGCGGCGTCGGTGAGCGCGTCGAGCGCGTCGGCGACCAGCGCGCCCGGCGCGTGGTCGGTGCTGCCCCGCGCGTGGTCGGTGCTGCCCGGCGCGGGCCGGTGACGCCCGGCGCGCGGGCCGTCCCCGCGGGGCCCGGCGTCCGCCCC
>NZ_JBAKHL010000088.1:0-22782 GCF_036902715.1 Micromonospora sp. CPCC 205546 | reverse complement strand
AAACCGAAGCCTGACCAGTCCGGGGTATAAATCATAATTGGCACTGGCTTATCAAGCACCCTGTTGAGTTCTCAAAGAACAACCACACACCGCCCGGAAACCCCACACCGTGGAGCCCCCGACCCGGGGCATCTCGTTCGCATCCCCGCCGCTTCCCGCGCCGGGCACTTTTACTACGTTACCCGGTGATTTCCGCCGCGTCAAACCGCTTCACAGCGATCCGCACCACTTCAATACATTTTCCGGGCATCCCGACAACGCCGGCTCTCGCCGCCGATTCTCGGGAAATTCGGCAGACCGGCCGCTCCGCGGTTTCCCGCGAGCCGCCCGGCTCCCTGCCGACCGTGAACCTTACCCGGTCGGTTCCGCCTCACCAAATCCGCCTCGCGGCAGATCCGGGGCCCCGCCCGGTCCGGGCACCGATGGTTGCGACACCCCCGGCTCCGAAGCTCAGTCCCGCGCCCGGCCTCTCGGAGCATCGCCCCGTTTCGTCCGTTCCGCGCTGGCAGAGAGAAAGTTACGCCCGCGCGGCAAGATCGTCAAATCCGGGGTGGGCGGCCCGCGTCACACCCCCTCGGCCAGCGCGGCGGCCGAGGCCCGGTCGAGCACGCCGTCGGCGACCACCACGCGGTGCCGCCCGGTGCGGCTGGCGCCCGCGGCGATCACCCTGGGCTTCTCGAAGGCGAACGCCGCGCAGACGCCCGGGTACATGGAGGTGCGGACGAACCACCGGTCGCCCTCCGCGAGCCCGGCCAGCACGAGCGTGTACCCGGCCCCGTCCGGCCCGGCGCCGCTGAAGGCCAACCACGGCGCGGTACTGCCGTTGACGGCCTCCTCCCCCTCGGCGGTGGCGGTGCGCACCCGGGCGGGCGTCGCGCTGACCGCCCGCCAGAAGAAGCCGCCGTAGCCGGCGCCGCCCGGGCGTCCGTTCGTCGCCGGGCTGCCGAGGGTGACGTCCCGGTCGGCCGGGGCGGTCAGTGTGTACGCGACGTCGAGGGCCCAGGCCCGCTCGTCGACCCGTCGCGCGGCCAGGTCCCGTCGCTCGGTGAGCAGCACCGCCCCGGCCCGGTCGCGCCATTCGAGCCCGTGCGCCAGCCGGTGCGGCTCGCTTGTCTCCCACCGGGTGTGCGCGATCCGGCCGTGGTCGTCGCGCCAGGTGTAGCCGGTGTCGCGGACGTAGGTGCGCCCACCCCAGAGGTTCGTGCCGTCGACGTCCTGCACGGCCAGGGACGCGCCGAGGTGCCAGACGTGGTCGGCGGGGAAGGCGTCGGTGACCACCGTCCCGCCGAGGGTCCGCACCGGGTGCAGGTACGGGCGGGGGCCGTGTGTGGGATCGATCGCCGGGTCGACGACGTACCGGGCCACCGGCACGCCGTCGACGGTGAGCTGACGGTCGGGCTCGGTCCCGGCGGCGCCGGCGTGCCCGGTCACGACTGACCCACCGGGCTGAGCACGGTCCGCCGGGCGACCGCGTGCAGGGCGGCGACCACGTACCCGGCGAGGATCGGCACCGCGACCGGCGTGACCATCACCGCGAGCAGCGCGGCGACGACACCGACGCCGCCGGCGGCGGCCCAGGTGCCCGGCCGGTTCCGGCAGGCGCCGGCCGCGGCCCGGGCCGCCTCGCGCCAGCCGCGCCCGCCGCGTCGGCCGACCTCCACCACCACCAGCGCGGCGTACCCGGCCAGGGCGGCGGCGACGCCGACGGTGACCAGGAGCAGCGGTGCCCCGCCGGGGACCCGGCCGCCGGCCAGCGCGGCGAGGTCCACGGCGAGCAGCCCGAGGGCGGCGACCGCCAGCACGCTCACCCCGACGCCGGGCAGCAGGGCCCGGCCGTACCGGGTCAGGTTCTCCCTGGCCGAGGGCCACGAGCCGAGGCTGTAGCGGTCGTGCACCGCCGCGCTCGCGGCGGCGACGGCGGCCGCCGCGGTGACCACCGGCAGCGCCGCCAGCGTCAGCGCGATGCCGAGCACGGCCAGGTCCGTGGCGTCGGTGAGCACGTCGCGCCAGTCGCGGCGGGCGGGTGCCGCGTCCAGGTCCCGTCCGGCGTCCCGGTCCTCTCCGCCGGTCCGGTGCGGCCTCATCCCTTGAGTCCGCTCGTGTTGATGCCCTCCACCAGCATCCGCTGGAAGGCCACGAAGAACAGGAACACCGGCAGCAGCGACAGCACCGACATCGCGAACATCGGGCCGACGGCGCTCTGGCTCGTCGAGTCGATGAAGAGCGTCAGCGCCACCGGAACGGTGTAGTCCTCGAGGTCGGAGAGGAAGACGAGCTGGCGGAAGAAGTCGTTCCAGGTCCAGATGAACGAGAAGATCGCCGTGGTGACCAGCGCCGGCCGGCTCAGCGGCAGGATCACGTGCCGGAAGATGCCGAAGGCGTTCGCCCCGTCGATCTTGGCGGCCTCGTCGAGTTCGCGCGGGATGCCCCGCATGAACTGCACCATGAGGAAGACGAAGAACGCCTCGGTGGCCAGGAACTGCGGGATCAGCAGCGGCAGGTACGGCCACTCGCCGCCGACCAGCCCCAGGCTGCGGAACAGGATGTACTGCGGCACGATCAGCACGTGCCCGGGCAGCAGCAGCGTCCCGATCATGACGGCGAACCAGACGCCGCGCAGCCGGAACCGCAGCCGCGCGAAGGCGTACGCGGCGAGCAGGCAGGAGATGCCGTTGCCGATCACGGTCAGCAGGCTGACCATCGCGCTGTTGAGGAAGAAGCGGCCGAAGCTGAAGTCGAAGTTCGTCCACCCGTCGGCGTAGTTGCCGGGGGTGAACTCGTTCGGCAGCAGGCCGATGTTGTTGACGATCTCCTCCTGGCTCTTCAGGGACGTACCGATCATCCAGAAGAGCGGGTAGAGCACGACCGCGACGATCGCGATCAGGATGAGCAGGCGCACGGCCTGCCCGCCGCCGCTGGCCCGGCGCGGACCGCGCGGGCCGCTCGTCGCCGGGGCTGCCGTCGGGGTTGCCGTCGCCGTCACCGGTCCTCCCCGTCCGAGTAGTGCACCCAGAACCGCCCGGTGCTGAAGAAGATCGCGGTGATGATCGCGATGGCGAGCAGGAAGACCCAGGCCATCGCGGAGGCGTAGCCCATCTCCAGGTTGGTGAAGCCGGTGATGTAGAGGTTCAGCGTGTACATCAGGGTGGAGTCGACCGGGCCGCCGGTGCCGTTGCTGAGCACGAACGCGGCGGTGAAGCCCTGGAAGCCGTTGATGGTCTCCAGCACCAGGTTGAAGAAGATCACCGGCGAGAGCATCGGCAGGGTGACGGCGACGAACTGCCGCCACTTGCCGGCGCCGTCGACGGAGGCGGCCTCGTAGAGCTCGGTGGGCACCTGCTTGAGGCCGGCCAGGAAGATGACCATGGGCGCGCCGAACTGCCAGATGGCGAGCACCATCAGGGTCTCCAGGGCCCAGTCGGGGTCGTTGACCCACGGTTTACCCTCGATGCCGAAGAAGCCCAGCAGCGAGTTGAACGCGCCCTCGCGGTTGAACATGTTGACCCAGACGATGGCGAGCGCGACGCTCCCGCCGAGCAGCGACGGCAGGTAGAACAGGCCGCGGAACAGCCCGACGCCGCGCCAGGCGCGGTTGAGCAGCAGGGCCACCCCGAGCGCGGCCGCCAGCTTCAGCGGCACGGCGATCAGGGCGAAGGTGAGCGTCACCCGCACCGAGTGCCAGTACGACGGGTCGGCGGTGAACATCCGCTCGTAGTTGGCGAGCCCGACCCATTCCACCTCCGAGAAGGGGGTGAGGATGTCGTAGTTGGTGAAGCTCAGGTAGAGCGACAGGAGCATGGGTATCGCCGTGACGGCCAGCAGGCCGAGCAGCCAGGGCGACAGGAAGACGTAGCCGGCCAGACCGTCCCCGTGCCGGGCCCGCCCGGCCCCACGCCTGTCGGCGGGGGTCGGGACGGATCCGGTACGTCGTCGGGTCGGGCCGGGCGCCGTGGTCAGAGCCACGAGCCGGTTCCTCTCGGTAGCGTCAGGGTCAGGCGATGGCGGACTTGCAGGCGGCGATGAACTGCTCCGCCGCCTGGGCGGAGCTGATCCGGCCGTACTGGGCGTTCTCGGCGGCCTTGATCAGCTCGGAGCGGACCTTGCTGTGCCCCTTGAGCGGGACCTGGGGCGCCTCGCCGAACTTCTCGGCCAGGTCGGACTCGACCTGGATCGACTGCTTCATCGCCGGGTCGGTGACGTCGTCGCTGACCACGCGGCGCAGGTCCAGGTTCGACGGCAGGCCCCGGTCGGTGCCGAGGATCTTGACCGCCTCGGGGTCGTTGGCCAGGAAGTTGATCACGTCGACCGCGACGTCCTTGCGCTTGCTGCCCTTGAAGACCGACCAGTACATGGAGGCGCGGGCCCACTGGGCGCTCGGGTCGCCGGGGTAGGCGATGACGCCCAGCTCGTCCTTGGTGTTCTTCTTCAGCTCCGGCATCTGGTTGACCCAGACCCAGCTGGTGCCGGCCTTGCCGGTGACCACGAGCTGCTTGGTGATGTCGGTGGCGTTGCCCTCGTGGATGACGTCGGGGGTCGGGGTGGCGCCCCGGTCCCGGGCCCCCTTCCACAGGTCGAACCACTTCGTCACGTCCTCGGCGGTGAAGCCGAGCTCCTTGCCCTTGTAGAGGTCCTTGCCCTGCTGGCGCAGCCACACCCAGAACGCCTTGTAGTCGGCGCTCGGGTCCTGGGTGCCGGGCACCTTGGTCTTCTTCGCCACCTGCTCGGCCCAGGCGATGTGCTCCTCCCAGGTCATCCCGGTGGTCGGCTCGGGCAGGCCGTTCTTGGTCAGCAGCGTCTTGTTGTAGACCAGGCCCTGGGTGTTCTCCCCCGCGGCCACGCCGGCGAGCTTGCCGTCGACCACGCCGTACTGCCAGAGGCTCTTGGGGAACTTCGACACGTCGAGGTCGCCGGAGTCCTTGTAGGACGTCAGGTCGAGGGTGGTGCTGCGGGAGGCGTACTCGGCCAGGTAGTTGTCGTCGATCTGGAACAGGTCCGGCGGGTTGCCGCCGGCGGTGAGGGTCGCCAGCTTGTCGAAGTAGCCCTGGTTGGCCTGCCAGGTCTTCTCGAAGGTGACGTTCGGGTGCTTCTTCGTGTAGAGGGCGAGGGCCTCCTCGGTCAGCTTGGCCCGGGCCTCACCGCCCCACCAGTAGACCGAGAGCTTGACCGGGGCGTTCGGGTCGGTGCTGGCCTCCTCGTCGCCGCCGCATCCGGCGGCACCGAGGACCAGGGGCAGGGCGACGACCGCGGCGATCAGGCCGCGGATCAGCCGCCGTCGGGGGACGGGGGTACGGTGAACGGGCACGGCCTGCGTGCCAGTGGTGGGGGGCGTTGCGGGGTGCATGTGCGCTCACTCCTTGGCGTTAGGAGGCGACGACGCCACCGGTGGCCGCGGTCGGGCGACCCGGGCCCGCAAGGCGATGCGGGCCCGGGACGACCAATTCGGCGTCGGGGCGGTTCCGACCGTCAGCCGGCGCGGCGGCGGTCGAGTCGCGGATGACCAGTTCGGTCTGGAGCATTACCTGTGCGGTGGTACGACGGTCGTCGCTCGTGACACCCCGACCGCCGCGTGAGCCGCGGCCGGCGACGGTGTCGTGTTGCAGGAGCATGTCGACGGCCGTCCGGCCGGCGGCCGCGTTGGGCGTGGCCACCGTCGTCAACTTGGGCCGGGTGAGCCGGCTGAGGGCGATGTCGTCGATGCCGACGACGCTCACGTCCTGCGGGACGCGCAACCCGAGGGTGTCGAGCCCTTCGATCAGGCCGATCGCCATCAGGTCGTTGTAGGCGAGGACCGCCGTGGCCTCGCTGCGGCGGACCTGCTCGGCGAGGGCCGCGCCGCCGGTCTCGGTGGGTTGGTTGGGCCCGAGCACGGTGAACTCGGCGCCGCCGGCCCGTGCCGCGACGCCGGCCGCCCGGCGGATCTCCCGGCTGGTCCACGAACCGCGCGGCCCGCTGAGCAGCGCGATGCGCCGGTGGCCGAGGCCGAGCAGGTGCTCGATGGCGCAGCGGGCGCCCTGCCCGACGTCCATGGTGACGCAGGGCAGGCCGGCGACCTGCCGGTTGATGACCACCAGCGGCACTTCGCGGCTGAGCTGCTCGATCATGCTGTTGCTCATCCGGGGGCTGCACAGCAGCACCCCGTCCACCTGCTTGGCGAGAGCGTGCACCAGCTCCTCCTCGGCGATCGGGTCCTCGTTGGTGTCGGCCACGAAGACGTGGTAGTCGCGTTGGCGGGCCTGGCTCTCCGCCGCCTTGATCAGCGGCGGGAAGAACGGGTTGGCGATGTCCGCGATGATCAGCCCGATGTTGTGCGTACGGCCGGTGATCAGGGCGCGGGCGGCGCGGTTGGGCCGGTAGCCGAGCTCCTCGGCGCAGGCCAGCACCCGGCCCCGGGTCTCGGGGTTGACCAGGTGCGGGGCCGAGAACGTGCGGGAGACCGTGGAGATGTGCACGCCGGAGGCCCGGGCGACGTCTCGGATGGTGGCTGGCACGGTGGGCCCTTCGTCCAGTGTGGCTGGGGTCACGTCAGGTGTCGCCAATTAATGCAAACGGTTGTGCCGGTGTCAACGGCCGATGGTTACAGATGCGTTTCGGCGACGCTCCCACCATGTGCTCAAATCCGGATCAAATCGGATCTATGCCGCCGGTTTGGCATCGATCGTTGACGCCGCCAGGCGGCTCGTGGTTATTTCGCTGCAAACCTTTGCAGCAACACAGGAGGCGGTCGCATGTCGTCCAGCACCGGTCAGCGGGTCCGCCACGCCCTCGTGGGCACCGGATCACGCGCCGAGATGTTCGTCCGGGCGCTGGTGCGCGACCACGCCGACACCGCCGAACTCGTCGCGTTCGCCGACGTCAACCAGGCCCGCATGGACGCCCACAACCGGTGGCTCGGCGAGCTGGGGCACCCGGCGGTGCCGACGTACCGCGCCGACGACCTGGCCACCATGCTCGGCAAGGAGCGCATCGACGTGCTGGTGGTGACGAGCGTGGACGACACCCACGCCGCGCACATCGACACGGCCCTGCGGGCCGGCTGCGACGTCATCACCGAGAAGCCGATGACCACCGACGCCGCCGGCTGCCGGCGGATCCTCGACGCCGTCGCCGACACCGGTCGGCAGGTGCGGGTGGCGTTCAACTACCGCTACAACCCCCTGCACGAGAAGCTGCGCGAACTGCTCGCCGACGGCGCCGTCGGCGAGGTGGGCTCGGTGCACTTCGAGTGGCTGCTCGACGTGCGGCACGGCGCCGACTACTTCCGCCGCTGGCACCGCGACAAGGCGCACTCCGGCGGGCTGATGGTGCACAAGGCCGGGCACCACTTCGACCTGGTCAACTGGTGGCTCGACGCCACCCCCGTCGAGGTGTACGCCGCCGGCCGGCTGTTCTTCTACGGCGAGGCCGGCCGCCGGCACGGCTACGCGCGCGACTACGAGCGGGCGCACGGCTCCCCCGCCGCCGCCGACGACCCGTTCGCGCTGCGCCTCGACGCGCACCCGAAGCTGCGCGAGCTCTACCTCGACGCCGAGGCCGAGGACGGCTACCAGCGCGACCGCAACGTCTTCGCCCCGGGCGTCGACATCGAGGACGACATGGCGGTGCTGGCCCGCTACTCCAGCGGCGCGACGATGACCTACCACCTGACCGCGTACGCCCCCTACGAGGGCTACCGGGTGATGGTCAACGGCAGCCGGGGCCGCCTGGAGCTGGAGGTCGTGGAGAGCGACCACGTCAGCCCGGCGTCCGCCGGGGCGCTCAAGGGCGCGGCGCTGCACGGCGACGAGGCCGCCGTCGAGGCCGGCTCCGCCACGCTGACCCTGCGGCCGTTCTGGGCGCCGCCGCAGGTCGTACCCGTGACCGGGCACACCCGCTCCGGGCACGGCGGCGCCGACGCCCGGATGGCCCGGGTGCTGATCGGCGGCGAGCCGGACCCGATGGGGCGGGCGGCGACCGCCCGCGACGGCGCCCTCGCCCTGCTCACCGGGCTGGCCGCGAACCGGTCCTTCACCACCGGCGCCCCGGTCCGGGTCGCCGACCTGCTCGACCTCCCCTGAGCCGCGTAACACCTCCCGAGGAGCGCCATCCGTGCCCACGACCGACCTGCTCTTCCCCGCCGACCCCGCGCAGCGCGCGGTGGCCCGTCGGCTGTACGCGCTGGCCGCACCCCAGCCGATCATCTCCCCGCACGGGCACGTCGACCCGGCGATCCTGGCCGAGGACCGCCCGTTCCCCGACCCGGCGCGGCTGCTCATCGTGCCCGACCACTACCTCACCCGGATGCTGCTCAGCCAGGGCGTCCCCCCGGCCGAGCTGGGCGTGCCCACCGTCGACGGCAGCCCCACGGAGCCCGACGGGCGCACCATCTGGCGACGCTTCGCCGCGCACTGGCACCTGTTCCGGGGCACCCCCTCCCGGCTCTGGCTGGAGCAGACCTTCACCGACGTGTTCGGGGTGCGCACCCCGCTCTCCCCGGCCACCGCCGACGCCGTCTACGACGAGCTCGCGGCCCGCCTCGCCGAGCCGGAGTTCCGGCCCCGGGCGCTGTTCGAGCGCTTCGGCATCGAGGTGCTCGCCACCACCGAGTCGCCCCTGGACGACCTCGGGCAGCACGCCAAGCTCGCCGCGGACGGCTGGGGCGGGCCGGGCGGCCGGGTGATCACCACCTTCCGGCCGGACAACGTGGCCGACATGGAGTTCGACGGCTGGGCCGGCAACGTCGCGCGGCTCGGGGAGATCACCGGCGAGGACACCGGCACGTACGCCGGCTACCTGGCGGCGCTGCGCCGACGGCGCGAGGCCTTCATCGCGGCCGGCGCCACCAGCACCGACCACGGCCACCCCACCGCGCGCACCCTGGCGCTGGACGCCGAGGAGGCGGCCCGCCTCTACGACCGGGGTCTGCGGGGGCTCGCCGACGCGGCCGACGCGGAGACCTTCCGGGCGCACATGCTGCTGGAGTTCGCCCGGATGTCGCTGGACGACGGGCTCGTCATGCAGCTGCACCCCGGCGCGGTGCGCAACCACAACCGCTGGCTGTACGCGCGCCACGGCCGCGACGTCGGCGGCGACCTGCCGCAGGCCACCGAGTACCTGCACGCGCTGACGCCGCTGCTGGACACGTACGGCAACGACCCGCGGCTGCGGGTGGTGCTCTACACCCTCGACGAGTACACCTTCAGCCGGGAACTCGCCCCGCTGGCGGGCGGGTACGCCGCGCTGTACCTCGGCGCACCGTGGTGGTTCCTGGACTCGCCGGAGGTGCTGCGCCGCTTCCGCGAGTCGGTCACCGAGTCCGCGGGCTTCTACAACACCGCCGGGTTCGTCGACGACACCCGCGCGTTCTGCTCCATCCCGGTACGCCACGACGTGGCCCGCCGGGTCGACGCCGCCTACCTGGCGCGGCTGGTCACCGAGCACCGCCTCGGCGAGGACGAGGCCGCCGAGACCATCGTCGACCTGGCGTACCGGCTGCCGAAGAAGGTCTTCAAGATCGGAGAGAACCTCCTGTGACTGTCACCGTCACCGCCGTCGACGTGCACGACGTGCGGTTCCCGACCGCCGCCGCCGGCGACGGCTCGGACGCGATCAACCGGGGCGACTACTCGGCCAGCTACGTCGAGCTGCGCACCGACGCCGGCGTCACCGGGGCCGGGTTCACCTTCACCAACGGCCGGGGCAACGAGCTGACCTGCGCGGCGATCCGCGCCCTCGCCCACCACGTGACCGGCCGCACCGTCGAGGACATCTTCGCCGATCCGGTGGCGTTCTGGCGCTCGCTCAGCGCCGACGTGCAGCTGCGCTGGCTGGGCCCGGAGAAGGGGGTCATCCACATGGCCACCGGCGCGCTGGTCAACGCGGTGTGGGACCTGCGGGCCAAGCTGGCCGGCAAGCCGATGTGGCAGCTGCTCGCCGAGCTGCCCACCGAGGAGCTGGTGGCCAGCGTCGACTTCCACCACATCACCGACGCCATCACCCCGGACGAGGCGGCGGCCATCCTCGACAAGGGGCTCATCGGGCTGGACGAGCGCCGCGCCGGGCTGGAGCGCGACGGGTTCCCGTCGTACACCACCTCGGTGGGGTGGCTGGGCTACCCGGACGACAAGGTCCGGGCGCTGACCCGGCAGGCGTACGCGCAGGGGTGGCGGGCGATGAAGATGAAGGTCGGCGGTCCGCCCGCCGACGACCTGCGCCGGGCGCGGATCATCCGGGAGGAGATCGGGCCGGACGCGCTGCTGATGATGGACGCCAACCAGGTGTGGGACGTCGACGAGGCGATCACCAACATGACGGCGCTGGCCGAGGTGGCCCCGTACTGGATCGAGGAGCCGACGCACGCCGACGACATCCTCGGGCACGCCCGGATCGCGCGGGCGGTGACCGGGCTGACCGACGGCCGGTGCCGGGTCGCCACCGGCGAGGTGGCCGCCAACCGGGTCATCTTCAAGCAGCTGCTGCAGGCCGAGGCGATCGGCGTGATGCAGATCGACGCCTGCCGGGTCGGCGGCGTCAACGAGGTCCTCGCCGAGATCCTGATGGCGGCGAAGTTCGGGGTGCCGATCTGCCCGCACGCCGGCGGCGTGGGCCTGTGCGAGTACGTCCAGCACCTGGCGGTCTTCGACTACCTGCGGGTCGGCACCAGCCTCGACGGCCGGATGGTGGAGTACGTCGACCACCTGCACGAGCACTTCGTCGACCCGGTGCGCACCCGCGAGGGGCGTTACCTGCTGCCGACGGCCCCCGGCTACAGCTCCACGATGAGGCCGGAGTCGATCGCCGAGTTCCGCTTCCCGGACGGACCGGTGTGGCGGTGAGCGTCGGCGCCGCCCGGCTCGGTCTCGCGACGCTGCGCCGGGTGCCCACGGACAGCCGCCCGCTGCTGCGCCCGGGCACCGTGCCGGCGGGGATCGTCCACCTCGGGCTGGGCGCCTTCCACCGCGCCCACCAGGCGGTGTACACCGAGGAGGCGATGGCGCACGCCGGGGGCGACTGGGGCATCGTCGGCGTGGCACCACGCAACCCCGACGTGGTGACGACGCTGGCCGCGCAGGACAACCTGTTCAGCGTCACCACCAGCAGCGGCGAGGGGTGCCACACCCGGGTGGTCGGCGCGCTGGCCGGCACGCGGCACGCCGCCGGCGACCCCGCCGCCGTGGTGGCGCTGCTGGCCGACCCGGCGATCCGGGTGGTCACCCTCACCGTGACGGAGAAGGCGTACCAGCTCGACCCGGTGACCGGGCGGCTGCGGCCGGACCCGGAGGTCGCCGCCGACCTGCGCACCGACCGGGCGCCGGTCACCGTGCCGGGCCTGCTGCTGCGCGGGCTGCTCGCCCGGGCCGCCGCGCAGGGCCCGCCGCTGGCCCTGGTCAGCTGCGACAACCTGCCCGCGAACGGCCGCCGGCTGCGCGGCCTGGTCGAGCAGTCGGTGGCGTACGCGGGGGTGCCGGAGCCGCTGGCCGACTGGGTGCGGGAGTGCGTCAGCTTCCCCGGCACCATGGTCGACCGGATCGTGCCGGCCAGCACGGCGCGGACGTTCGCCGACGCCGAGCGGGCGCTGGGCGTGGCCGACCTGGCGGCGGTGGTCGCCGAGCCGTACCGGCAGTGGGTCGTCGAGGACGACTTCCCGGGCGGCCGGCCGGCCTGGGAGCGGGCCGGCGCGGTGCTCACCACGGACGCGGGGCCCTGGGAGCGGCTGAAGCTGCGCGCCCTCAACGGGGTGCACTCGGCCGCGGCCTATCTGGGCGCGTTGGCCGGCCGGGAGACCATCGCCGACGCGCTGACCCTGCCGCACCTGACGACGGTGCTGCGTCGCCTGGTCGCCGAGGACGTGGCGGCGAGCTTCGACCCGCCGGAGGGGGTCTCGGTCGTCGCGTACGGCGAGAAGGTGCTGACGCGCTTCGCCAACCCGGCGATCCGCCACCGCACGTTGCAGGTGGCCATGGACGGCTCGCAGAAGCTGCCCCAGCGGGTCCTGCACACGATCACCGACCTGCGGGCCGCGGGCCGTCCGGCGCACTGGGCCACGCTGGTGGTGGCCGCGTGGCTGCGGTTCGCCCAGGGTCACACCGACGACGGCGGTCTCCTGCCGCTGGCCGACCCGCTCGCCGAGGAGATCCGCGCGGCGCTCGCCGCCGCCCCACGTACCCCCGCCGGGGCGGTCGACGCGGTGTTCGGGCTGCGCGAGATCTTCCCCGCCGAGGTGGCCGCCGACGAGGACGTACGCGCCGAGGTGGCCGGGTGGCTGGCCGCCCTAGAGCGGCACGGGGTGGCCGCGACGCTGGCGGGTGCCCGGTGACCGCCGCCGCGGGGGCGCCGCCGGGACGGGCCGGCACCGTGCCGAGGGTCGCGGTCGTGGGGGCCAACGGGCACGGGCGCTGGCACCGGCGGGTCGTCGCGCCGCTGCACGCCGCCGGGCGGCTGCGGCTGGTCGCCCTGGTCGACGTACGCCCGGTCGAGGACGACCCGGCGGCGCCGGTGCCCGACGGCACGGCGGTGCACGCCGACCACCGGGAGATGCTGCGTGTCGCCCGGCCGGACGTGGTGGTGGTCTGCACCCCGCCGCACACCCACCTGCCGATCGCCCTGGATGCGCTCGCCGCGGGCGCCGACCTGCTGCTGGAGAAGCCTCCGGTGCTGTCCACCGCCGAGCACCGGGAGCTGGCCGACGCCCTCGCCGCGACGGGCCGGGCCTGCCAGGTGGGCTTCCAGGCGCTCGGCTCGGCGGCGCTGACGGAGTTGACCGACGCGGTGCGGGCCGGGCGGCTCGGCACCGTCACCGGCATCGCGACGGTCGCGGCCTGGCAGCGCTCCGACGCCTACTACGCGCGGGCGCCGTGGGCCGGGCGGCGGACGCTGCACGGCCGGCCGGTGCTGGACGGTGCCCTGGCCAACCCGCTGGCGCACGCGGTCATGCAGTGCCTGGCGGTCGCCGAGGCCGCCGGGGACGGGCCGGTGCGACCGACCCGGATCGAGGTGGAGCGCTACCGGGTGCGGCCGATCGAGGTGGACGACACCGCGACCCTGCGGGTGCTGTCCCGTTCGGGACCGCCGATCGTCGCGGCGGTGACCCTGGCCGGGGAGGACTTCGTCGCCGGCGAGGTGATCGTGACCGGCACCGCCGGCCGGGCCGTCCTGGAGTATCCGACCGACCGGCTGCTGCTGCCCGGCGACGCCGGCCCGCGCGAGGTGCCGGGCCGGCGCGGGCTGCTGGAGAACCTCCTCGAGCACCGCGCCGACCCGGCGGTGCCGCTGATCGCGCCGCTGGCGCGGACCGCGCCGTTCACCGCGGTGCTGGAGGCGGTCACGACCGCGCCCGAACCGGCGCCGCTGGGCGGCGACCTCGTCACCGCCACGGGCGACGGCCCGCACCGGGTGCTGACCGTGCGCGGGATCAACCGACTGCTGCGCCGGGCGGCCGACGAGGGGGCGCTGTTGTCGGAGTTGGCGGTGCCGTGGGCGGTCGGACCGCACCGTACGGACCTGACCGGGCAGGAGGAACCGCAACTCACTGCAACTGAACCGCCCGCCTGACGCGGGTCCATATCGGATATAGCGCCGTCAACCCGACCGAGGGCGGTCGGGACGATACCGGCCGATCGGATCAATTGCAACACTTCTGCACACGCTAGTCATTGACTCGCATAAATCGCGAAACCTACCGTTGCCCCAGGTCGAACAGGCGACGAAGAGGTGGTCCGATAGATGTGGAAGCAGACAGTGGGCGCGGCGACGATCGCCGTCACGCTGGCGGCGACGTCCGCGAGCGCGGCGGCGGGCCCGGCACCTGACGGCGGGACCGCGCCGGCCCCGGGCGGCGCGAGCGCCGCGACCGGCGGGCTCTCCTGGGCCGCCCGGCTCCTGGGCCGGCAGGCGTTGCCGGCCGGGGACGGCTGGGCGGCCGAGGGGACCGGCACCACCGGCGGCGCTGCGGCGGCGGCGGAGCAGGTGCACGTGGTCTCCAGCCGGGCCGAGCTGGTCGCGGCCCTCGGCGGCGACAACGCCACCAACCGGGGCAACGCCACCCCGAAGGTCATCTACGTCCGGGGCGTGGTCGACGGCTTCGAGGGGCCCGACGGCAGCGCGCTCGACTGCGCCGACCTCGCCGACCCGGAGTACTCGCTGCCGGCGTACCTCGCGGCGTACGACCCGGCGGTCTGGGGACGGGTGGCGCCGAGCGGGCCACTGGAGGCGGCGCGGGTGCGCTCGGTGACGAACCAGACCCGGCAGACCCAGATCAACGTCGGCCCGAACACCACCATCGTCGGCCTGCGCGACGCGCGGCTGACCGGCCTGACGCTGATGCTCGACGGGGCGCACAACACGATCGTGCGGAACCTGACCTTCGACGACGCCCGGGACTGCTTCCCCGCCTGGTCCCCCACCGACGGCGCCGCCGGCAACTGGAACTCCCAGTACGACCAGATCTCGGTGCGCCGCAGCGAGCACGTCTGGATCGACCACAACACCTTCACCGACGGCGACAACCCGGACAGCGGCCAGCCGGTGCACCTCGGCCGGCCGTACCAGGTGCACGACGGGTCGGTGGACGTCACGCACACCGCGAGCCTGGTGACCGTCTCGTACAACCGGTTCGTGGGGCGGGACAAGGTCATGCTGATCGGCTCGTCCAACACCGTCGGCCCGGACGTCGGGCGGCTGAAGGTGAGCCTGCACCACAACCTCTTCGACGGGGTGCTCCAGCGGCTGCCCCGGGTGCGCTTCGGCCAGGTCGACGTGTGGAACAACCACTACCGGCTGGCCGGCGACGGGTTCGAGTACGCGATCGGCGTCGGGGTGCAGTCCGCCGTCGTCGCCGAGAACAACTTCTTCAGCCTCGGCGCCGGCGTCGGCGTCGACGACCTGCTCCACGACTGGGGCGGCACCGCCGTCACCACCCGGGGCAACTGGGTCCGCGCCGCCGGCGAGCGCCCCCGACCGGTCGACCTGGTGGCCGCGTACAACGCGTCGCACGATCCGGACCTGGCCCCGGACGCGGGCTGGACGCCGACCCTTCGACGCGGCCCCGTGCTGCCGGCACCCGCGGTGCCGGTGGTCGTGGGGGCGCTGGCCGGGGCAGCCGGCCCGCCTCTGGAGCCCTCCCGCCGCGCGCCCCGGGGCGGCGGCCACCGCACGGCCGGTGGCCCGCCGCGTCCGGCGCTCAGCGCGGCGGCCCACCGGTGCCCACCCCACCACCAGGAGGTCCACCATGAACCGGACACCCCGTCCCCGGACGCGCACACCGAGACTGCTCGGCGCGGCGCTCACCGCCGGCGCCCTGGCCGTCGGCACGGTGCTCGCGACCACCTCGTCGGCGCACGCCGACACCCTGTTCAGCGACACGTTCTCCGACGGCGCGGCCGACGGGTGGTCCCGCTCCGGCGGGAGCTGGTCGGTCGTGACCGACGGCTCGTACGCCTACCGGCAGTCCGGCACCAGCAGCGACGCCCGCGCCCTGGCCGGCGCGGCCACCTGGACCGACTACGGGGTGCAGGCCCGGATCCGGCCGACCGGCTTCGCCGGGGCGAACCGGCACGCCGGGGTGATCGCCCGGGCGCAGAGCAGCAGCAGCTACTACGCGCTGGTGGCGACCGCGAGCGGCGGGGTGCAGCTGATCCGCCGCTCCGGCGGCGACCCGGTGTCGCTGGCCTCCGCCCCCGCCGGGATCACCGTCGGCAGCTGGGCGACGCTGCGGCTGGAGGCGGTCGGCAGCTCGTTGCGCGGCTACGTCGACGGCACGCTGCGGGTGCAGGCCACCGACGGGGCGTTCGCCGCCGGGCGGGTCGGCCTGGCCACCTCGTACGCCAGCGCCACCTTCGACGACGTCGCTGTGGACACGGCCACCGGGGCGCCGCCCACCGGCACGCCGACCGGCGGGCCCTCCCTGCCGCCGACCGGGCCGCCGATCGACCCGGGCGCCCCGCCGGTCGGGTTCGCCTCGGTCCACGCGCTGGGCCAGAACGGCACCACCGGCGGGGCGGGCGGCCCGACCGTCACCGTGGACACGGCCGCGGAACTCCTCGCCGCGATCGGCACGGCCGGCCCGCTGAACGTGCGGGTGGACGGGATGATCGCGCTGCCCGGCCCGATGCACGACGTCACCTCGGACAAGACGATCGTCGGCGTCGGCGCCAACTCCGGCATCACCGGCGGCGGGCTGAACATCGGCCTGCCCGTCAGCGACGCGACCAGCCCGCCGGCGAACGCCGTGCACAACGTCATCGTGCGGAACCTGAACTTCCGCAACACCGTCGACGACGCGATCAACGTGCAGATGTTCTCGCACCACGTCTGGATCGACCACAACGACCTGGCGTACGGCTACGACGGGCTGATCGACATCAAGCGCGGCTCCAGCTACGTCACCGTGTCCTGGAACCACACCCACCACCACACGAAGAACATGCTGCTCGGCCACGACGACCGCAACGCCGCCCAGGACGTCGGCAACCTGAAGGTCACCTACCACCACAACTGGTTCGACCGCACGCCCCAGCGCAACCCCCGGGTCCGCTACGGCGACCCCGTGCACGTGTTCAACAACTACTTCGTCTACAACACCGACGTCGGGGTGGCCTGCCAGCTCGACTCCGGCTGCGTGGTGGAGGGCAACTACTTCGAGGACGTCGAGGTGCCCTGGTCGATCAGCTACGCCGGGGACCGGGGCCGGATGATCGCCCGCGACAACGTGCTCGCCGGCACCAGCGAGCCCGGCGACGCGGGCGGCAGCGTCCAGGAGCCGCGCACGTTCTACCCGTACACCCTGACCGAGCCGGCCACCGTGAAGTCCGTCGTCACGGCCGGTGCCGGCACCGGCAGGCTCCCCTACTGACCACGCCCGCGCGGGTCGCCGGACCCGGTCGGCGCCGGGTACCGGCCCGGCGGCCCGCGGCGCACCACACCCTTAGAGATCGATGTTTGTCGATCATTTTGATCACCACCAGGGAGGTCCCGTGCACCACTCCGACACTCGTCGGCGGAGGCATCGCCGAGGGTTCCTCACCGCGATCGGGGCCGCGCTCCTCGCGGTCGCACTGACCGTCGGCATGGCCGCCACGGCCCACGCCGACACGCTCTTCTCCGACGACTTCTCCGACGGCAACTCGTCCGGCTGGACGGCGTCCGGCGGAAGCTGGTCGGTGACCGGCGACAGCGCGCGGGCGTTGCGCCAGAGCGGCACCAGCAGCGACGCCCGTTCGCTGGCCGGCACGTCGAGCTGGACGGACTACTCGGTCCAGGCCACCGTCCGGCCGACCGCGTTCAACGGGTCGAACCGGTTCGTCGCGCTGCTCGCCCGGGTGCAGAGCAGCACCAGCTACTACTACCTGGCGCTGCGCAGCAACAACACCGTCGAGCTCAAGCGGCTGAGCGGCGGCTCCGCCACCACGCTGGACACCGCCTCCGTGCCGGTCGCCACCGGCACGATCTACACGCTGCGGCTGGACGTCGCCGGCGGCTCGCTCAAGGGCTACGTCGACGGCACGCTGCGCACCGAGGCGACCGACACCGCGTACGCCAGCGGCCGGATCGGCGTGGCGACCTTCTACGCCAGCGCCGACTTCGACAACGTGCGGGTCGACTCGGGCGGCGGCGGGCCCACGCCGACGCCGACCAACCCGACGCCCTCGCCGACCGGCGACCCGGGCAACCCCGGACCCAACGTGGCCGACGGCTGGGCCTCGGTCGACGCGTGGGGCCAGAACGGCACCACCGGCGGCGCCGGCGGCCCGACCGTCACGGTCACCACCGCCAGCCAGTTCATCACCGAGGCGGCCTCCAGCGGCCCGAAGGTCATCCAGGTCAACGGGATGATCGCGCTGCCCGGCCCGATGCACGAGGTCACCTCGGACAAGACGATCGTCGGCGTCGGCGCCAACTCCGGGTTCACCGGCGGCGGCCTCAACATCGGCCTGCCGATCGACAACGCGGTCACCGCGCCGCCGGCCAACGCCGTGCACAACGTGATCATCCGGAACCTCAACTTCCGGAACTGGGCGGACGACGCGATCAACGTGCAGATGTTCACCCACCACGTCTGGATCGACCACAACACCTGGACCACCGGGGCGGACGGCGGCGTCGACATCAAGCGCGGCTCGTCGTACGTGACGGTCTCCTACAACCACGCCGACGGCACCGACAAGAACATGCTGCTCGGCCACGACGACGGCAACGCCGCCCAGGACACCGGCCGGCTCAAGGTCACCTACCACCACAACTTCTTCGACAACACCAACCAGCGCAACCCGCGCGTGCGCTTCGGCGACCAGGTGCACGTCTACAACAACCACTACCTGAACACCGGCAACTACGGCGTCGCGTCGACCGAGAACGCCGGCGTCATCGTCGAGGGCAACCACTTCGAGAACGTCGACGACCCGTACCACCTGGCGGAGGGCTCCTCCGGCGACGGTCGGCTGGTGGCGCGCAACAACTGCCTGGTCAACTCCGGCGCCGGGCAGACCGGCGGCAGCGTGGCCAACCCGCCGTACGCGTACACCGTGGGCACGGCCTGCGACATGAAGGCCCTGGTCACCGCGCAGGCCGGCGTCGGGCGGGTCGGGCTGCCCGGCGGCCCGACCCCACCGCCGGCCACCACCCCGCCGCCCAGCACGCCGACCCCGACGCCGACCACGCCGCCGGCCGGTGACCTGGTCGGCTGGGCGACCCAGAACGGCGGCACCACCGGCGGGGCCGGCGGGCAGACCGTCACCGTCTCCGACGGCCAGGCGCTCGCCGACGCTCTGGAGTCCTCGTCGCCGCTGGTCATCCGGGTCACCGGGTCGCTGACCATGCCCGACAAGATGAACGACGTCCGCAGCAACAAGACCGTGCTCGGCGTGGGCGCCGCGACGCTGGACAACGGGCTGAACATCAGCGGCGCGAGCAACGTCATCGTCCGCAACCTCACCTTCCGAGGCTGGGACGACGACGCGATCAACGTGCAGGGCTCGCGCAACGTCTGGATCGACCACAACACGTTCGACGGCGGCTACGACGGCGCGGTCGACGTCAAGCGGGCCTCCGACTTCGTGACCGTCTCGTGGAACCGGGTCACCAACCACACCAAGAGCATGCTGCTCGGTCACGACGACGGGCACACGGCCGACATCGGCCACCTGCGGGTCACCTACCACCACAACTGGTTCGACGGGAGCAGGGAGCGCCACCCGCGCGTCCGGTTCGGTGACCCGGTGCACGTGTTCAACAACTACTACTACGGCGCGGACTACGGCGTGGCGTCCACGATGGGCGCCGGGGTGCTGGTCGAGGGCAACCACTTCGAGAACGTCACCCGCCCGACCGCCGTCGGCTACGCCGACTCGGGCCCGGGCGACCTGGTCCAGCGCAACAACATCTTCACCAACTCCGGTGCGCCGGAGAGCGCCGGGGACGTCGCGGCCATCCCCTACCCGTACCGGCTCGACGACCCCAGCGGCGTCAAGGCGGCCGTGACCGCCGGGGCCGGCGCCGGCCGGATCAACCCCTGAGACGACCCCGGGGGCGCGCGCACGCCAGGGGCCGCGCGGGGCTGCAACAGACCTGCACGTGCCAAGGCATTGACCGTCCTCTTCGCAGAAACATAATCTGAGGCCCACGCGGGGAAGCGCTTTCCAGGTATCTGACCTCCCCGTCGAGCCTCGCCGGATCCGGGCGTCCGACGCGCGGACCGGCGGGTACCGGTCCCGGTCGCACCACGTACCGTCCCGGCCCTCGCATCGGGCCACGGACCGCGGACCGCCACACCAACCCCTGCAAGGAGAAGAACATCGTGCACCTCAGACGCACCCATCGACGGGCCGTGGCGGCGGCCTTCACCGCCGGGGCGACCGCCGTCGTGCTGGCCGCCGGCCTGGGCTCCTCGGCCTCCGCCGCCACCGTCTTCGCGGACGACTTCAACGACGGCGACGCCGGCGGCTGGTCCAAGTCCGGCGGCACCTGGTCGGTGGCCGGCGACGGCTCCGGCGTGTTCCGGCAGTCCAACGCGGACAGCGAGCTGGCCCGGCAGTTCGCCGGCCAGACGAGCTGGACCGACTACCAGGTCCAGGCGCGGGTCAAGCCGCTGTCGTTCGGCTCGTCGAGCGGCCTGGTGGCCCTGGCCGCCCGATCGGCCAGCAGCACCAAGATGTACCGGCTGGCCCTGCTCGGCTCGGGCCGGGCAGAGTTGCAGGCGGTCAACGGCAGCCAGATCACCTCGCTCGGGTCGGCGTCCGTGGGGGCCGCCACCGGCAACTGGTACACGCTGCGCATCGAGACCGCCGGCAGCACCGTCCGGGGCTTCGTCGACGGCACACAGGTCGGCTCCGGCACCGGCGGCCTGGCCTCCGCCGGCCGGATCGGGCTGGTCACCTCGTACGCCGCCGCCAGCTTCGACGACGTCGCGGTCGACACCTCCGGCGGGTCCACCCCGACCACGCCGCCGCCGACCACCGCGCCGCCGACCACGCCCCCACCCACCACGCCGCCGCCCAGCACGCCGCCGACGACGAACCCGCCGGCGAACTGGCCCACGCCGACGGCCAACGTGAAGGTCGACGCCACCACCGACGTCCCGGTCAGCCTCGACGGCGGGCTCAAGCGGTACTACGGCATCGGCGACGGCGGGCAGGGCGAGAGCCAGGACCCGATGTTCGTGCTCGCCCCCGGCGCCACCCTCCGCAACGTGATCATCGGCGCCCCGGCCGGCGACGGCGTGCACTGCGAGGGCAACTGCACGCTGGTCAACGTCTGGTGGGAGGACGTCGGCGAGGACGCCGCGACCTTCCGGGGCGGCAGCACGTACACCGTGGACGGTGGCGGCGCCCGCTCCGCCAGCGACAAGGTGTTCCAGCACAACGGCTCGGGCACCGTGTACATCCGCAACTTCCGGGTGGAGAGCTCCGGCAAGCTCTACCGGGCCTGCGGCAACTGCTCCACGTCGTACCAGCGGCACGTGGTGATGGACAACGTGACCGCGACGTCGACGAAGATGCTGGCCGGCATCAACACGAACTGGGGCGACACCGCCCGGTTCAGCCGGATCACCATCCTCAACGACCCGAACCGCACGACCCGCGTCTGCGTGAAGTACAAGGGCGTGCCGAAGGGCAGCGAGCCGAGCGAGATCGGCGAGGGCGCCGACGGCACCAACTGCCTCTACTCGGCGTCGGACATCACCTGGCGATAGTCCCCACCAGGGCGACGGCGGCCCCGCGGACCACCGGTCCCGCGGGGCCGTCGCATGGGGTCACCCTTTTCGCGAGGGCGTGCGACCGCGACGGTAGCGTGGCGCCACGGCACGGCCCGTGGGGCGGATCTTTCCGCCGGCGCGGCGCCCGCGATCGTACGGAGGAGGATGCATGTCCCACGGCGACGACCCGTTCGCGGCACGCGAGGACGCGGCCGCGCGGCCGAGCTTCGACCTCGCGCTGCGCGGCTACGACAAGCGGCAGGTGGACCGCTACGTCGAGCAGGTCGACGGCGAACGGTCGGCGCTGGCCGCCGAGCGGGACCGGGCCTCGACCCAGCTGCGCGAGCTGACCGTCGAGGTGCACCGGCTGCGGGCCGAGGTGACCGAACTGCGGGACCGGCCGGCACAGCTCGACCGGGCGTCCTTCCGCGACCTCGGCCCGATGGTCGACGAGATCCTGGCCCTGGCCGAGAAGCAGGCCGGGGCCATCACCGACGCCGCCGGGCAGCGGGCCGCCGAACTCGAGTCCGAGGCAGAGCGGGTGCTCACCGAGGCCCGCGAGCAGGCCGCCACGACGCTGCGGGAGTTGACCGAACAGGCGGCGGCGCGACGCGACGAGCACGACCGGGAACACGAGGAGCGCCGCGCCCACGCCCAGGCCGAGCTGACCAGGATCCGGGAGGCGGCGGAGCGGCTGCGGGCTGCCGGCGAGGCCGCCCACGACCACGCGTTGCAGGAGGCGAAGCGGATCGACGAGCAGACCGCCCAGCAGGTCGAGCAGGCCCGCGCCGAGTCCGAGGCGTTCCTGGCCTCGGCCCGCACCCAGATCCAGCAGGAGGTGCAGGCCGCGCGCGCGAAGACCCAGCAGGAGCTGGGCCAGTGGCAGGCCGGCGTGGAGCGGGAGATCAACGAGCGGCGGGCCGCCGCCGAGCAGGAGATCGCCGAGCAGCTCGCCTCCGCAGAGCGGGAGCTCGGCGCCCAGCGTACGGCGGCCGAGCAGGAGATCGCGACGCTGATCGCGGAGGCCCAGCAGTACGCGGCCAAGGTGCGCCAGCACGTGGACGAGCAGGCCGCGACCCACCAGCAGCAGCTCGCCGCGGCACAGCAGGGCCTGCGGGACCGGCGGGAGACGCTGGCCCGGATGCAGTCCGAGCTGGACGCCGCCCAGCAGCAGCTCGCCGCGGCCCGGCAGGAGAGCGGCACCGTCGAGCGCGAGTTCGCCGAGGTGCAGCAGCGCCTCGTCGAGACCCGGCAGGAGCTGACCGACGAGCTGCGCCGCCTCGACGAGGCGCGTCGGGCCGCGGAGACCGCCGAGCAACACGCCAAGGAGGTCCGCGCCCGGGTCAAGCGGGAGGCGAAGCGGGTGGCCGACCTGGCCGCGGCGGCGGTCATGGCGGCCGCCACGGGCGGCGCGGAGACCGCCGAGTACCCGCAGGTCGCGGCCCGGCCGAGGCCGGACCGGCCGACGCCGGTGGCGGTGGAACGCGCCGCCGACGCGGCCCGGGACGGCAGCGACGACGCGGCGGCACCCGCTCCCGGCGACGACGGGCGGGCCCCGACCGAGGCGCCGGCGCCGCAGCCGGCGGCCAGCCGGCCGTCCCCGCGCCGGTTCGGGCGGC